>NZ_JAATOS010000282.1:0-5399 GCF_011806505.1 Salipiger sp. HF18
GGAACGGTGCTGACCCCCCCGCCGTACATGGCGCCGTAACAGCCCGAGGTCATCAGGATCAACGAGGGCAGGTCGTTGACCCCGCCGATGGCGGCCGCGGCGCTAAGCCCGTCTTCCGCGCCGAACGAGGCCAGACAGCGCAGGTCGTCCTCATCGGCACCCGGGAAGGCGCCCTGCGCAAGACGGGTGGTGGTGCCGTTCGGCGCGGCGATACGGAGCTGAAGCTCTGCGACCTGGCGATCGAAGTCCCGCGCCATGAGGCGCGGCCCAGCAGATTCACACAATGCATCCACTGACCGCCCACTGACCGGCAGAGTCATGCGCAGCATGATCCCGGGAGGCTTCGTCTCGACGCGGCTCCGGCGGTGGTATCCGCTCCATCCACTGCCCGCAGGCGCATCCGCAGGATGCTGCCGAGAGGGGCCGATGTGGTTCCCGGTGATCTCCCCTCTCGGCAGATTTGTCTTGCAAATCGCCTGCCGGGCAATGGACGGCCCCGATCTCCAATGTTTCCTCGTCAATCCCGAGATGGATCTTGCGCCAGACCCGCCGTTTGGGACCGCCGTGCCTGCGCGCGTGCCACTCGCCTTCGCCCTCGACCTTGATACCAGTGCTATCGATGAGCAGGTCCAGCGGGCCTTTCGACCCTCGATACGGGATGTTTACTGCCAGCGCCTTCTGGCGTCGGCTCAGCGTGCTGAAGTCGGGCACCGCCCAGGCGAGGCCGACCAGCCGCAACAGGCTCTCGACGAAGCCCGTCGCCTGGCGGAGCGCCATGCTGAACAGCGCTTTCATCGTAAGGCAGTCTGATTGGCAGAGTCGCTGTAGGTCCGCCGACGGCCACGCCTGCCTGTCGGCACGGCATCCCAGCTCATCTCGGGGTCGAACCATCCTCTCGGGAGATTCCTTTGAAAGCCCTGTCGGTCAACGGATCGTCAGCGAGCCCCGGCGCTTCAGCGCTGCATTACAGGCCGGCCAGTTCCCGGTCTTGTAGCCCGGGGGGGCTCTGCTCATGCAGCCCTGCTACCATGCTGGATTCACAAGATGAATCCCTTGCAGGATTTGTTGGGCAGAGCCCCGCAGAATGACCGGTCCGGTCGTATCCGCCGACTGGCTCGCCGACCATCTCGCAGAGGTTGTGGTGCTCGGCGCCACGTATGTCCTGCCGCCCGATCCCGCGCGCTCGCAGGCCGAGTTCCGCGACGCCCACATCCCCGTCGCCCGGCTTTTCGAGATCGACGAGGTCGCCGACCACGACCACCCGCTGCCCCACATGATGCCCGATCCCGCGACCTTCTCTCAGGAGATGGCGGCCCTCGGCATCGACGGCAGCAAGCGGGCGGTGGTCTACGACCGCAGCCACAACCACTTCAGGGCCCCGCACGTCTGGTTCACCTGCAGGCCTTCGGGCTTGCCGTGAGCTACGTGCTCGACGGTGGGCTGTCGCTCTGGCAGGCGGGCGGCCACCCGGTCGCCGACGCCACCCGCCGCACGGTCTGCGAGGCGCTGCGCCCCACTTCACTCGCGCGGAGGTGCCCGACACGAGCGGACGCGCGGATGCGTCCCGAGCCATTCCCTCAGGGCAAGGCGGGGTTGCAGAGGCGGGCGTTGAGCCGCGCGGCCGGGATCGCTAGATAGCGGTAACGGCGCAGCGATGCGCCACAGAGTTTCCTGGGGTTCTCTCCTCCTCCCTGAACCCCGGAAATCAGCGGCGACCCTCCCTCCTCCTCCCTGAGGGTCGCCGCGCTCCCTTCCTCCTCTCCGAAAGCTCGAAGACCCGCAGCGTTGTGGCGCCGGTTTGCGCGATGACGACCGGTCCGCCGTGTCGCGTGGCCCTACCCCTGCGCCGATGCGCGTGACGGCGCCCGGAGGCGCCGCCTTCTGTCTCGCAAAAACGCTCAGCCGTGCTCGGCGACGTAACTCTCGATGGTCTCGACCTCTTCGGTCGAGCCGAAGATCAGCGGGCAGAAACCGTGCGGGGTGTCCGGCACCAGCTCGAGGATCCGCTGCCGTCCGTCGGTCGCCCGCCCGCCGGCCTGCTCGACCATGTAGGCGATGGGAATGGCCTCGTAGGCCAGCCGCAGCCGACCCTGCTCGTAGCCCTTGCGGCCGTCCTGCGGGTAAAGGAACGCCCCGCCCTTGAGCATGATGCGGTGCAGGTCGCCCACCGCCGCCGCCAGCCAGCGCATGTTGTAGTTCTTGCCCAGCGGCCCGTCCTTGCCCGCGCGCATGTCGCTGGCATAGGCCTTGAGCCCCGGCGCCCAGTGCCGCTCGTTCGAGGCGTTGACCGCGATCATCGAAGTGGTGGGCTTGAGGCGGATGTGCTCGGCGGTGACGCGGAAATCCCCGGCGCGGCGGTCGAGCGTGGCGATGTGCACGCCGTCGCCCAGCGACCACGCGACATCCACCGAGTGCCCGAAGCAGGCATAGCCCGCGCCCACCGCCTCGGTGCCGGGGCGCAGGAAGCGGCCGTCGCCCGCCGGGTAGATCACGAAGAGCATGCCCAAGAGCGCACAGATGCCGATGGAGCCGGAACCGTCGATCGGGTCCATGGCGACGTCGAAGGCGCCCTCGGGGTCGAGCGTGACCACCTCCTCGGCCTCTTCCGAGAGCACGTGGCGCACACCGCAGCCTGCCAGCGCCTTCAGCATGTGGTGATGCGCGCCCACGTCCAGCGCCTTCTGCGCGTCGCCGCTTTCGTTGTCGCCGACGATCTCGGCGGGATCACCGGTCAGCAGCCCCTCGGCCAGACGGTCCGCGATGGCGGGCAGCGCCTCGGCGATGTGCCGGACGATGCGCCCGGGGCCGCTGTCGGGCAGCTGGGCGTGCAGGGCGGCGCCGCGTGCGGGGTGGTCGTTGGGAAGGGTCAGCATGTCAGGTCCTGTTCGAAGCCGGGCGGTCTGCGCCTCGGGGCCTGTGTAGCGCCCTGCGCTCCCGGGGGAAATGCCCGAAGGCACGGGTCCCCGCACGCGTTGCCTGGCTCAGGTGTCCGGATCGGCGTAGATCGCCACGATTGGCAATGCGCCCTCGCGCAGGCAGCCTTGGTAGATGCCCTCGCAATTGAAGCGCATGGCGATGCTGCCATCGCGGTCCACCGCGATCACCGCTCCCTATCAGCAGAACGTTCGGCGCTCGAGCACATCCCGGCGCTCACGCGGCTGCCGAGGTCGGCGGCGTGCAGGCTCACGCCCTCCGCGCCGAGCGGTGCCATGCCTTCGACGTCGAGGTCGAGCGCAGCGACCGTGGCGCCCAAGGCCGCGAAGCGCCGCGCTATGGCCGCGCCGATGCCCTCCGCCTGAGCGCCCCGCGAAAGGACGCTGCCCGGAATGGGTCCGGGCAGCGCAGTGACGTCAGTGGCTGTGGCGCGGCATCGTGCTGTTGCCGATGTCGCGGAACTTGTCGGCGCCGTCGAGCACCATGCCGTCGCTGAACTGGCGCACACGGTCGCGGAAGATCGCCTGCCACGGCGACTGGCTTTCCGGGACCTTGTAGCCGCCCGCCGCCTCGAGCGCGGCACGGCGCTCGGCGATCTCGGCGTCGCTCACCATCAGCCGCACCTCGCGCGCGTTGAGGTCGACGCGCAGCCGGTCGCCGTCGTGCAGGATGGCGAGGTTGCCGCCGGCCGCCGCCTCGGGCGAGGCGTTGAGGATGGAGGCCGAGCCCGAAGTGCCGGACTGCCGGCCGTCGCCGATGCAGGGAAGCCCGCGGATGCCCTGCTTGATGAGGTAGGACGGCGGCCGCATGTTCACCACCTCGGCGCCGCCCGGATAGCCGCGCGGACCCGCGCCGCGCATCACGAGGATGCTGTCGGAGGTGATGCCGAGCGCCGGATCGTCGATGCGCTTGTGGAAATCCTCGGGGCCGTCGAAGACGAAGGCCGGGCCCTCGAAGGCCATCGGGTCGGCGTCGTTCGACAGGTAGCGCTCTCGGAAGTCCGGCGTGATCACCGAGGTCTTCATGATCGCGGTGTCGAAGAGGTTGCCCGTCATGTTCAGGAAGCCCGCCTTCGGCGTCAGCGCCCGGTCGATGGTGCGGATGACCTCGGCGTTCTCGCAGGGCGCATCTGCGTAGAGCCCGCCGAAGCTTTCTCCCGTGACGGTGAGCGCGTCGGGATGCGGGATGAGCCCCGCCCGCAGCAGCTCGGCCACCACCGCCGGCAGGCCGCCCGCGAGGTGGAAGTCCTCGGAGAGGTATTCACCGGCAGGCTGGACGTTGGCCAGAAGCGGCACCTCGTAGCCGTGGGTCTCCCAGTCGGCGTTGCTGACCTCGATGCCGAGATGCCTGGCGATGGCGACAAGGTGGATCGGCGCGTTGGTCGAACCGCCGATGGCGGAGTTCACCACGATGGCGTTCTCGAAGGCCTGCCGGGTCATGATGTCCGACGGCTTGAGCTCCTCGTGCACCATGTCGACGATGCGGCAGCCGGTGTAATAGGCCATCTGGCCGCGCTCGCGGTAGGGCGCGGGAATGGACGCGGAGCCCGGCAGCTGCATCCCCAGCGCCTCGGCCAGCGAGTTCATCGTCGAAGCGGTGCCCATGGTGTTGCAGTAGCCCACCGAGGGGGCCGAGGCCGCGGCCATGCTCAGGAAGCCCTCGCCGTCGATCTCGCCGGCGGCGTATTTCTCGCGCGCCTTCCAGATCACCGCTCCCGAACCCGCGCGCTCGCCCTTGTGCCAGCCGTTGAGCATCGGCCCGACCGAGAAGGCGATGGCGGGGATGTTCACCGTCGCCGCCGCCATCAGCAGTGCGGGGGTGGTCTTGTCGCAGCCGATGGTGAGCACCACGCCGTCGATGGGATAGCCGAAGAGGCTTTTGACGAGGCTCAGGTAGGCGAGGTTGCGGTCCAGCATCGCCGTGGGGCGCTTGCCGGTCTCCTGGATCGGGTGCACCGGGATCTCGAGCGGGATGCCGCCCGAGGCCCGGATGCCGTCACGGGTACGCTTGGCGAGTTCCACGTGGTGGCGGTTGCACGGCGACAGGTCCGACCCGGTCTGGGCGATGCCGATGATCGGCTTGCCCGAGCGCAGCTCCTCGAGCGTCAGCCCGTAGTTCAGGTAACGCTCGAGATAGAGGGCGGTCATCTCGGGTTCGCCGAGATCGTTGAACCAGCTCTCGGAGCGGAGGGATTTGCGGGGGCTGTCGGTCATGGATGGCTCCGGGAGGTTAGTGGCCGGTGATCGCGGGGAAGGCGATCAGTACGGCGACAGCGAGGATCTGCATTCCGATGAAGGGCAGCAGCGAGCGGAAGATGTCGCCCAGCGAGATGTCCGGCGGCGCCACCGACTTGAGGTAGAACGCGGCGGGGCCGAACGGCGGGGGGAGGGAGCTCACCCGCCTGTTTCTCGCGGAGACGACGCCGAACCACACCCGGGCATAGCCCCTCTGCTGCACGGTCGGGA
>NZ_JAATOS010000283.1:0-5335 GCF_011806505.1 Salipiger sp. HF18
CGGCCGCCTCGGGCGTCCCGGTCTCCGGCTCGGTCTCCGGGTCGGGAACACCTGCGCCGGCCCCCGGCGTGCCTGTCCCGGTTGCGCCGGCCTTCGTCGTCCCGGCCTCGGCCGTCCTGGTCCCGCTCTCCGGAGCGCCGGCTTTGGCCGCGTTCGTCACGTTTTCGGAGGCGCCGGTCTCGTCAGTCTCGGTCATGCCGTGTCTCCCGTTTGCGCAGCTGGATCGGCGCGAAGCTCTCGGATTGGCGGATCTCGGCGTGGCCTTCCTTGACCAGCTCCAGCGAGGCCGCGAAGGTCGCCGCCGTGGCCGACCGCCACTTCACCGGGTCAGCGTCCCAGCCGTCGGGCAGCCACGACGCGATGTCGGTCCACTGACCGGCGAAACCGATGAGTCCGCGCATGCGGTCCAGCGCCTGTTCCATGGTGTAGACGCTCTCGCGGTCCATGACGAAGGGCCGGAACTCGTCGCGGGTGCGGATCCGCGCGTAGCCCTGCATCAGGTCGAGAAGCGTCGCGGAATACTGCACCCGGCGCACGCGCTCGACGCCCTCGGGCAGCCCGCGGGCGAAGAAGTCGCGCCCCAGCCGGTCTCGCGCCATCAGACGCGCCGCCGCGTCGCGCATCGCCTGCAGCCGTTCAAGCTGGAAGGCGAGGTGCGCCGCCAGTTCCTCGCCCGAAGGGCCGTCCTCGGTCGGATCCGGCGGCAGCAGCAGCCGCGATTTCAGGAACGCGAGCCAGGC
Source organism: Salipiger sp. HF18 (assembly GCF_011806505.1). Classification (NCBI taxonomy): domain Bacteria; kingdom Pseudomonadati; phylum Pseudomonadota; class Alphaproteobacteria; order Rhodobacterales; family Roseobacteraceae; genus Salipiger; species Salipiger sp. HF18. The sequence goes on from NZ_JAATOS010000283.1 coordinate 741, forward strand.
GGCCATCACCAGGTAATCGGCGGCAAGCTCGATGCGCAGCTCCTTGGCCTTCTCGACGAAGGCGAGGTACTGCCGCGCGAGTTCGAGCACCGAGATCTTGCGCAGGTCCACCTTCTGGGTGCGCGAGAGCGTCAGAAGAAGGTCGAGCGGGCCCTCGAAGCCGTCCACGTCGACAATGAGCGCCTCGGCGGCAAGGCGCTCGGCGACGCTGAGCGCCTCCACATTGCTGTCCGTATTGTCGCTCATGATCAGGGGCGTCCGGCCAGAAGGGCCTCACGTTCGGCCCTGAGGGCCTCGATGTCAACATCGGCAGGGGCGGTGCGCGCGGCCAGTGCCGACTCGGCCCGGGCCTGCGCCGCATCGCTCATCTCGCCCGCCTCGTGCATGAGCGCCACCATCTCGGGCATCTCGCCATTGCAGTGCAGCACGCAGTCGCAGCCGGCCGCGATGGAGCCCCGCGCCCGTTCGGCGATGGTGCCCGACAGCGCCTCCATCGAGATGTCGTCGGTCATCAGGAAGCCGGTGAAGCCGATGTCCTCGCGGATCAGGCGGATCATCGCGGGGTCCACGGTCGCGGGCTGCTGGTTCAGCCCCTCGTACACGAGATGCGCGGTCATCCCCAGCGGCAGGTCATGGAACGCGCGGAAGGCCTCGAAATCGACACGGTCGAGCTCTTCGCGCGGGGCGGAGACGCGCGGCAGGTCGAGATGGCTGTCGAGCTGCGCCAGACCGTGGCCGGGCAGATGCTTGATGACCGGCAGGACGCCGCCCTGCATCAGCCCCCGCGCCACCGCGAGACCGATCTCGGAGACCCGGTCCGGGGTCTCGCCATAGCAGCGGTTGCGCAGGAAGGCATGGGTTTCAGCCCGCGCCACGTCGAGCATCGGAGCGCAGTTGCCGTCGATGCCGTAGCTGTGCAGCTCGAGCGCGGTGATCTGGAAGCGCAGGCGCATGGCCTCGACGGCGGCCTCGCCGAACAGCGCCACGTCGTCGAGCGGCGGCAGCCAGTCGGTGGCCAGCGGCGCGCGCAGGCGCTGCACCCGGCCGCCCTCCTGGTCGATGAAGACCGGCGCGTCGCGGCCCACGGTGTCGCGCAACTCGGCGTTGAGCGCGCGGATCTGCTCCGGCGTGTCGAGGTTGCGCGCGAAGAGGATGAAGCCAAACGGGTTGGCATCTGCAAAAAAGTCCTTCTCGCCCGCGGTCAGCCGCAGGCCCTGCGGCGCGAGGATCGCCGCTCCGAAATGTTGGCTCACCGCGTGGTCACCGGGATGCAGTCGGCGTTCTCGGCGACGAAGGCCGCGCAGAAGCGGCGGGCGGCGGAGAGGTCCTCGAAGCCCGCGGCGCGCAGGCGGTAGAACACCCGCCCGCCCGAGGTGGCGCGTTCGATCACCCGGTCCTTGCCGGCCATGAACTCGCCGAAGCGGGTCGAGAAGCGCTCCCATTCGGAGCGCGCGGTCTCGGGGCTGTCATAAGCGCCGAGCTGCGCCAGCCGTGTGCCCGCGGGCAGGGTCGAGGGGTCGACCTCGTTGGTCACCTCGCTGGTCTCTTCCTCTCCGGCAAGCGTGGCGGCGGCGGCGTTTTCGGTGGTCAGCGCCGTCGGGCGCTGCAGCGGCCGCAGCGAGCGCACGAGCGCGCCCGGAGGCGCCGCGCGCAGGGCTGCGAGCTGTTCGGCGGCGCTGGGTTCATCGGCTTCGGCACGGTCGGAGACCGAGGTCAGCACCTCGGGGTCGCCGTCCTGCTCCATCTCGGTGAAGGGCACCGTGTCGGCGGCGATCTGGTTGGCGAGCGCCTCGATGGGGTCGAGCCCCTCCTGCTCGGCGAGCATGGCAGCTTCGGCCGCGGCGTCGCCCAGCACCTCGTCGATGTCCTCGGCCTCGCCCTCGGCAAGCATCTCGGGTTCTTCCTCGATGACGGGTTCGGGCACGGGGGCCAGCAGTGCGGCCAGTTCCTCGGCAGGCAGGTCGTCGTCGGTCAGTCCCGCCTGCACCGGCGCCAGCATGAGCCGGTCGGGCACCGGCGTCGCGGTGCCGGTTCCGGCCACGTCGTTGACCGCAAGCCCCTGGTGATCGGCGAGCGTGCCGCCCGGATCCTCGGGCGCAACGCGCATCGGGCCTTCCATGGCCTGCACCACCGGAATGCCGGTCACGTCGCGGACGAGGAGCTTGTAGCCCCAGATCCCGACGCCCACCACCAGCGCAAGGGATACCGCCGCACCGGCCCAGTTGGCGACATTCGCGACCCGGCGACCCGCCGGCTCCCGCACATCGGCAGGGCCGTCATAGGTGAAATCTGCCATTCTTGCCTCGCTGCCCCGCGGCGTTTACGCGCCACGGCAATCTGCTCTGCCCGTCATCCCCGGGGCGGCGCGGCGTTCTGGCTCAGCGCATTTCTTCCGCCGGGGTTACGCCCAAGATACCAAGACCCGCGGAAATGACAACCGCGACGGATCGGGCGAGAGCGATTTTGCGCTGGCTGGTTTCGGCATCGTCCTGCAGGAAGCGCAGGCCCGGCTCGTCGTGGCCGCGGTTCCACAGACCGTGCAGCTCCGAGGCCAGTTCGTTGAGCCAGATCGCCACCTTGTGCGGCTCGTGACCCTTGGCGGCGATCTCGACGAGACGCGGCCATTCGGCCACCTTCTTCATCAGCCCGAGCTCGGCCTCGTGGTCGAGCGCGGTCAGATCCGCCCTGGCGAGCGCCGCGTCCGAGACGTCGATCCCCTGCTCCACCGCCTTGCGCATGACCGAGCAGATCCGGGCGTGCGCGTATTGCACGTAGAACACCGGGTTCTCCTTGGACTGCTCGACAGCCTTGGCAAAGTCGAAGTCGAGCGAGGCGTCGTTCTTGCGCGTCAGCATGACGAAGCGGGTCACGTCGGGGCCGACTTCCTCGACCACGTCGCGCAGGGTCACGAAGGTCCCTGCCCGCTTGGACATTTTGAAGGGCTCGCCGTTCTTGAAGAGCTTCACCAGCTGGATGAGTTTGATGTCGAGCGGCGTCTTGCCGTCCGAGAGCGCCGAGACCGCCGCCTTCATCCGCTTGACGTAACCGCCGTGGTCGGCGCCGAAGACGTCGATCAGCTGGTCGAAGCCGCGGCTCACCTTGTCGTAATGATAGGCGATGTCCGGGGCGAAATAGGTCCAGGCGCCGTCCGACTTCTTGATCGGGCGGTCGACGTCGTCGCCGTGCTCGGTCGACTTGAAGAGGGTCTGCTCGCGCGGCTCCCAGTCCTCGGGGGTCTTGCCCTTCGGCGGCTCGAGCACGCCGCGGTAGATCAGGCCCTTGGCATCAAGGCTCTCGATCGCAGCCTCGATCCTGCCGGTGCCGTAGAGCGATTTCTCCGAGAAGAAATGGTCCATCTCGACGCCGAGCAGCTTCAGGTCCTCGCGGATCAGCTTCATCATCTCGTCGGTGGCGAAGTTGCGGATCTCCTCAAGCCAGACCTCTTCTGGCTGGTCGACGTATTGCTCACCGACCCGCGCGGCGAGCATCTCGCCCACCGGGATCAGGTAATCGCCGGGATAGGTGCCGTCGGCGAACTCGACTTCGTGGCCAAGCGCCTCGAGGTAGCGGAGGTAGACCGAGCGCGCCAGCACGTCGACCTGAGCGCCGCCGTCGTTGATGTAGTATTCACGGGTGACGTCGTAGCCGGCGAAGTCCAGCAGGCTTGCCAGCGCATCGCCGAAGACCGCGCCGCGGGTGTGGCCCACGTGCAGCGGCCCGGTCGGGTTGGCCGAGACGTATTCCACGTTGATCCTGGCGCCCTGCCCCATGTCGGAGCGGCCGAAATCGGTGCCCTGCGTCAGCACCGCGCCGGGCAGCGCCTGCCAGACCGAGGGCGCAAGCCGCAGGTTGAGGAAGCCGGGGCCTGCCACCTCGGCGGCCACGATGCGGTCGTCGGCGCCGATCTTCGCCGCCAGCGCCTCGGCGATGTCGCGCGGCCTGGCCTTGGCGGGCTTGGCCAGCACCATCGCGGCGTTGGTCGCCATGTCGCCGTGCAGCGGGTCTCGCGGGGGCTCCACCGTCACGGGGGCGGTGTTGAGCCCTTCGGGCAGGATGCCCTCGGCTTGCAGCGCCTCGATCGCCTGCAGGACAAGCGCGCGAATGTCGGTGAAGAGGTTCATTGCGTCTCCATACGGTCGCGCCTCCTGTATCACTTCGGCGGACGGGGTCAAATGGGGAGCGTTGCACGGGCGGAGACGATGCAGTGGGGGCTCTGCCCCCGCCTTCGGCTCCCCCGGGATATTTGGGGCCACTGGAGGACAGGGGCTTGGTCGTCTGGCGCCGAGCGTCCAGGGGCGAGGTGGAGCGCGGCCGCCTCGCGAAGAGCCCACGATAACCGGGCGGACAGGGCACGGTCGCGGGGACGGGGCACCTGGACTGAGCGCGGTAACGAAGCATTAAGGTTGATGCGGGATGGTGGTGACACGGTACAGGCGGGGACGCCGATGACCGTGCCAGTGGAAGCAGAGGCTTCTCGCGGCCCGTTCCCGGCAAGGGACGGGCCGCATCCTGTGTGGCGGCGTGTCGGACAGCTCTCCTGGCGGCTCTGTCGGTCCGGCCGGAGGGGCGTCCCCGCCGCCCCGCAAGGCGGGCCG
>NZ_JAATOS010000284.1:0-5327 GCF_011806505.1 Salipiger sp. HF18
GAGCTCGTCGCGCTCGAGCCCGCCGTTCATCTTGAGCGCCCGCACCGTCGCCACCAGCACCACGCAATCGGGGTGCAGCCCGGCCTTGCGGCATTTGATGTCGAAGAACTTCTCGGCGCCCAGATCGGCACCGAAGCCCGCCTCGGTCACCACGTAATCGGCGAGCCGCAGCGCGGTCTTGGTGGCGATCACCGAGTTGCAGCCATGGGCGATGTTGGCGAACGGGCCGCCGTGCACGAAGGCGGGCGTGTGCTCGAGCGTCTGCACGAGGTTCGGCTGCATCGCGTCGCGCAGCAGCACGGTCATGGCGCCGTCGGCGTCGATGTCGCGGGCGAAGACCGGGCTGCGGTCGTGGCGATAGGCCACGATCATGTCGCCGAGACGGCGCTGCAGGTCCTGCAGGTCCTCGGCGAGACAGAGGATCGCCATGACCTCGGATGCCACGGTGATGTCGAAACCGCTCTCTCGCGGGAAGCCGTTGGCCACGCCCCCGAGCGAGGTCACCACCTGGCGCAGCGCCCGGTCGTTCATGTCGACGACGCGGCGCCAGACGACGCGGCGCACGTCGATCTGATGCTCGTTGCCCCAGTAGATGTGGTTGTCCAGCATCGCCGCCAGCAGGTTATGGGCGCTGGTGATGGCGTGGAAGTCGCCGGTGAAATGGAGGTTCATTTCCTCCATCGGCACGATCTGCGCATAGCCGCCACCGGCGGCGCCGCCCTTCATGCCGAAATTCGGCCCGAGCGAGGCCTCGCGGATGCAGATCGCCGCCTTGCGCCCGATGCGCTGCAGCCCGTCGCCGAGACCCACGGTGGTGGTGGTCTTGCCCTCGCCCGCGGGGGTCGGGTTGATCGCGGTGACGAGGATCAGCCGGCCGCTCTTGCGCCCCTCGAGCCCGGCGATGAACGCCTGCGAGACCTTGGCCTTGTCGTGCCCGTAGGGCAGCAGCTGCTCGGCCGGAATGCCGAGTTTCGCGCCGATCTCGGTGATCGGGCGTTTCTGCGCTTCGCGTGCGATCTCGATATCCGGCTTAACGGCCACGGCTGCGTTCTCCTGTGTCTGACGATCCCGCGGACATTGCCCGAACCGCTCGCGAGAGGACAGACCGCAATCCGTATCGGGTCGTCGCGTTGCGGCGTTTCGGCCACCGACCGGGCCAGGCGGCGGGCCGTTGCCCGCCCGGGATCAGCCGCGCACCGCCTCGATATGGGCCCAGAACGGCTGGTCGGGGATGTGCAGAGTGAGCACGTCGCCGAGGGCCAGCCTACCCGGGCGCTCGACCCAGGCGGTAACGCCGCGCAGCCCGGCGGCGGCGGGCTTGAAGCGCTTGCCGAAACCCTCGCGCTCGGTCTCGATCTCGCGCCCGGGCAGCACGCAGGGGCGGTTCTCCATGTCCACCGCAAGCGTCAGCCCGTCCGGCCCCTGCAGGCGTGAGGACGGCGGGATGTGCGAGAAATCCGGCAGCCCCTCGAGCACCACCGACGTGCCGAGCCATTCGTGCTCGAGGGACCCGAGCCCCATGCGCTCGGCGATGCGGGCGATCTCCTCGACCGACATCATCGCAAGCTGGCGGACATTGCGGATCTCGGTGCCGCGGGGATGCTGCGACAGGAGACGGCTGCAGGAGGGGCGGGTCAGGCCGGAATGGCGCTCGCCCACCGCGCCTTCGAATCCGAGCTCGAGATGGTCCACCGCGACCGAGCGCAGCCCCTCGTCGGTCTCGGGGACGCGCCCGAGCCAGCGTACGGTGGCCGTGAAGTCAGTGGGTTTCAAAGCAGGCATGGTTCGGCAACTCCTTGGAATCCGGTCGACCTTGCCCAAGCCGGTGGTGGCGTCCAACCCGGCCGGGGCAAATTCACGATTATTTCGCGGTGGGCTGTCAGCGCGTGAGGGTGAAGAACAACCTGCGGAACGGGAAGAGAACGCGCCCGTCCGGGAACGGCGGATAAGCGCTGCCGATGACGCTCTCGTAGGCGGCGATCAGCCGGGTGCGGCCGGCCAGGTCGAGCGGCTCGAGCACCGGGCGCGCAAAGGTCGATTCGGTGAAGCGGCGCACCGGGTGGCCGGTCTCCTCGGCGGGCAGGTCCTGGTAGTACTCCGTTTCCCACAACGACAGCTTCCCGAGCGGCGCCAGAAGGCGGTGGTACTGCACCGGCAGCAGGATCGAGGGCACCGCGTCCGGGTCGGTGCTGTCGGGGAACAGCTCCTCGGCCAGCGTCAGCCACAGCCGGTGCGAGGGCGCGTTGTTCTGGTGCGGCACCTGCACGGCGAGCGTGCCGCCCGGTGCCAGCATCGAGACCAGCCTGGGCAGAAGCGTCTCGTGCCCGTCGAGCCAGTGCAGCGCGGCGTTCGAGAAGATCAGCGCGGGCGGCGTCTCGGGCTCCCACGTGGCGAGATCGGCCTCGAACAGCTCGTCGTAGCAGCCGATGGCGCGCGCCTCGTTCAGCATCGCGGGGCTCAGGTCGACGCCGGTGAGCGTCCGTCCCAGCTGCTTCAGCGCCGGGCCCACCGCGCCGCTGCCGCAACCGAGATCGACCACCGGCCCCTCGGGCAGCGGTCCGAGGCTGTGCAGCAGGTCGATGGCGGGGCGCAAACGAAGGCCCCGGAATCTGTGATAGAGTCCGGGGCCCCAATCTGACTTTGCGTCAGTGTTCATGCAGACGGCTCAGGCTCCAGCCCACCCTCGCCCGCCGGCTTGGTCTTGGGCTTGGTCTTGGGGATGGCGGTGACGCTGGGCGTGTCGTCGCCCGAATCCGTCTCGGTGCTGTCGCCCGCGTGTGGCGGCTCGCCCTTCATCACGCGCTTGATCTCCTCGCCGGTGAGGGTCTCGTACTCCAGCAGACCCTGCGCGAGGCGCTCCCAGTCTTCCTTGCGCTCGGTCAGGATCTGGTAGGCGCGCTCGTAGGCGTCCTGGATGAAGGTCTTCACCTCGTCCTCGATCATCTCCTTGGTGTGCGCCGACACCGAGAGACCGGCGGTGTTGCCCTGGTAGCCCTCGTGCGCCTCGGAGTAGTCGATGTTGCCGACCTTGTCCGACATGCCCCAGCGCAGGACCATGGCCCGTGCCAGTGCCGAGGCCTGCTGGATGTCGCCAGCGGGGCCGTTCGAGACGTTGGGCTCGCCGTACTTGATGATCTCGGCGGCCTTGCCCGCCATGGTCATCGCGAGCTTTTCCTCGCACTCGGATTTGTGCCAGTTCAGGCGGTCGATCTCGGGCAGCGAGACCACCATCCCGAGGGCACCGCCGCGCGGGATGATCGTCGCCTTGTAGACCGGGTCGCACTGCGGAAGGGCAAGACCCACGACGGCATGGCCGGCTTCGTGGTAGGCGGTCTTTTCCTTCTGCTCCGCGGTCAGGACCATGGACCGGCGCTCGGCGCCCATCATGACCTTGTCCTTGGCGTTCTCGAAGTCTTCCATCGTCACGAAGCGGCGACCGACGCGGGCCGCCATGAGCGCCGCCTCGTTCACCAGGTTCGCGAGATCCGCGCCCGAGAAGCCCGGGGTGCCGCGCGCGATGATGCGCAGGTCGACGTCGGGGCCGAGCGGGGTCTTGCGGGCGTGTACGCCAAGGATCTTCTCGCGGCCCTTGATATCGGGGTTGCCGACCATGACCTGGCGGTCGAAGCGGCCCGGACGCAGCAGCGCGGGGTCGAGCACGTCGCGGCGGTTGGTGGCCGCGATGATGATGACGCCCTCGTTGGCCTCGAAGCCGTCCATCTCGACCAGCAGCTGGTTCAGGGTCTGCTCGCGTTCGTCATTGCCACCGCCGTAGCCGGAGCCACGGTTGCGGCCGACGGCGTCGATCTCGTCGATGAAGACGATGCAGGGCGCGTTCTTCTTGGCCTGCTCGAACATGTCGCGCACGCGGCTTGCACCGACGCCGACGAACATCTCGACGAAGTCAGAGCCCGAGATGGTGAAGAACGGCACGCCCGCCTCGCCCGCGATGGCGCGTGCGAGCAGCGTCTTGCCGGTGCCCGGAGGGCCCACCAGCAGCGCGCCCTTGGGGATCTTGCCGCCGAGGCGCGAGAACTTCTGCGGGTTGCGCAGGAATTCGACGATCTCTTCCAGCTCTTCCTTGGCCTCGTCGATGCCCGCCACGTCGTCGAAGGTGACGCGGCCGTGCTTTTCGGTCAGGAGCTTGGCCTTGGACTTGCCGAAGCCCATGGCGCCGCCTTTGCCGCCCCCCTGCATCCGGTTCATGAAGTAGATCCAGACGCCGATCAGCAGCAGGAACGGCAGGAGCGAGAGCAGGAAGGCCTGGAAGCCTGATTGTTCCTGCTGTTCCGCCCGGACCGTCACGCCGTTGTCGATCAGGAGGTCCGTGACCTGGGCGTCCTGGGGTTTGACCGTCACGTAGTCGGTGCCATCGGTGCTGCGGTACCGGATCTGCTCGCCGTCGATGGTCACCGAACTGACGTTGTCCGCCTCGACCGCGGACACGAAGTCCGAATAGCTGATCTCACGGCTCTGCAGCGTGCTGCCGCCGCCCGAGAACAGGTTGAACAGCGCCAGGATCAGTAGGAACAGGACCACCCAGAAGGCGATATTGCGTGCGTTGCCCAAGGAAAGCCTCCAAACATGCCTTGCGCGCCCGAGCCGAGCGCGATGTACCTAACATAAGGATCGGGGCGACACGTTCAATGCGAAAGAAGAAAAGCAGGGTAGCGCTGGCCTTCGATCCCGCCCGGACAGAGCCGCGTCGTCCCGCCCGGGCCGATCCCCAGCGCATCGCAGGCGACAAGCCTGTCCCCATCCCAGATCGCCGGCAAAGCCCGTGCAACGGCATGAGGCGGCCCGCCTGCCCGGCGTTCCGCCGACTGCCGCGAATCTCGAGCCCTGACGGTGTCGGGTGGCTGACGCGCCACCTGCCGTCCCAGAGCCCGCCCTCCGTCACGGCCCGTCGCAGTCCGGCGACGGCGGCATATTCCCGGAAGATCCGGATCTCGGCTCGGTCGCAGCGCAGCTCGGCCCCGTGCAGGGTACCTCCCGCCCCGGCATCCAGCCGGTCGAGCAGCGCCTCGAGTTGCGCGGAGCGCGGGCGGTACTCCGCCGACGAGACGTATTGCAGCGCCGCCGCGAGAAGCCGCATGCGGGTGTCCGCCTCCAGCGCCGCGAAGGCGTCGCGGTCGAGGATGAGGTCGCCCGCGACGCCCTCGCGCCCGCAGCCGTGCCACGCGGCGACGGCGCGGGCCCGAAGCGCCTCGCGGGCGCGGGACATGCGCCCCGCCGTGGCGGCGAGGGTCTCGGTCCCGAGCCCCTGCGGCGCCAGCTCGGCCAGCAGCTTACGGACGCGGGCGCGGTCGTAGTGCGGATCCTCGTTG
>NZ_JAATOS010000285.1:0-5313 GCF_011806505.1 Salipiger sp. HF18
CTCTATCCCTACGAGACCGCGCTGACCGAGGGCCCGCGCCATGCCCATGCGCAGACCTTCGGCCGCTGGGCCGAGCGGCTGGTGGCGCTGGGGCACCCGCCGCTGGTGGTCGACGAGGACGGGCTGGCGGCGATGGACGGCGGGTGCCGGATCCACGGTGAAGATGTGGCGGCGCTGGTGCTGCCGGAGGTGACGGCTTTGCGGGACCCGGAGGTGCTCGCCCGCGCCGAGGCAATCGGCCTGCCTCTCTGGCGAGGGATGCCGGACGAGCAGGACATCTGCGCCGCGCTCCCCGACCTGCCACAAAGCTAAGAACGCACCTAGCTTCGCAGCCTCGTGACAGGTCTTTACTCTGAAGGCTTGTGGCGCGTGGCGCTCTTCAACGAGGGCGACGCGCCACTCGAGGCCCAGCTGACCCTCGGCGCCGGGCTCGTCTGCGAGGCCGGTCCGCCCGAGCCGTCGCGCCGCCTGTCACTGGCTCTCGACCCGCAGGAGTTGCGTTTGCTTCGTTTGCGGCAGGCGGAGCCCGTCACGGACGTAGCGTGGCCGCCCAAGCCCGCGCTCGTCCCGGTCATGGAGCTGAGCGACGGCTGGACCCTTGCGACATCGGGCGCGGCCCGGGCGATCAGCGTGGCGGAGGGCTGGCAGGCACAGGGCGATCCGGCGTTCTCCGGTGTCGGGCGCTATAGCTGTCGCTTCACGCTGACCGCCCCCATGGCGCTGACGCTCGAGCTGCCGGGGCTTGCCTGTGCGGCCCATGTCAGGCTCGACGGCGCCGAGCACGGCGCCGTGTACCACGCGCCGTTCCGCCTGCCGCTGGGCGACGTCGCGGCGGGTCAACATCTGCTGGAGATCGAGGTGATGAACACCGGCGCCAACCGCTTTTACGCGGGCACGCCTTTTGCCGGGGCGCTCTGGCCCGATGCCTCGGGGCTGACCCGACCGCCGCGGCTCCTCCGCAAGGGCTGACCCATCCACCGAGGCTTATACGCAAGGGCTGACACGTCCGCGGCGTCACCGGCGCCACGGCTTGGCCAACCCGCCGCGCCCTGACCGCGTGGGCCGCTCCGCTCGCCACGGCTCCGGCGCCAGAGCCGATACACTCAGTGCTCGAGCAGCCGCGCCAGCTCGGTCTCGGTGTCGGTCAGCGTCAGCATGGGGGCGCGGTCGCGCATCACGGTGATGGCGGCCTCGTGCAGCGCCTGCGTCCCGGCCGCGCAGGCGTCGGTGACCAGCCGCACGTGGCGGCCGTCGTCCACCGCCTCGATCGCGGTGCCCAGCACGCAGCAGTCGGTCGCCACCCCGCAGATCACCAGAGTGGCGTCTTCGGGAACGTGCGAAATGGCCTCGCGCCACTTGGCGAAGCGGTGGCCGGTCACTTCGGGATGACCCGAAAAGCGCGGATCGAGCTCCCAGAGCCAGCTCTGCGCCGGATCCAGCGCAAAGGGCCAGGCCTGGTAATAGGGCAGCCACGCGCCCGAGGGCTCGGCGGGCGGCACGAAGCGGGTGAAGAGCGCGCGACCCGCGAAGCCCGCGGCGAGGGCGCCGATGCGTTCGGCGCAGAGGTCGTAGCCGGGGGTGCACCACGGGCTTTCTGGGTGGCCGAAACCGGGCTGCATGTCGATGACAAGAAGCACCTCGCTCATGCCGGCACCACCAGCGTGTCCTGCGGCGCCCAGGCAAGCCAGACCGCGCCGTCGCCGGGCAGCTCGGGGATGTCGCGGTCGCGCGCGATGAGCTTCCACGGCTGGCCGTCCACCTCGACGAGACAGGTTGCCATGGCGCCCGCGAAGACGCGCTGCACCAGCTGGCCCCGAACCGCGTTCATCCCCGGTGCGGGCGCCGCGGCGGAGATCGCCAGCGCCTCCGGGCGCGTGGCAAAGCGGCGCCCAGAGGGATCGGCGGGCAGGGTAAGCCCCGCCAATGCGCCCTCGGAGAGCCAGTTCGCCTCGCCGAGGAAGCCCGCGGCAAAGGCATCGACGGGGCGGTTATAAACCTCGCGCGGGGGGCCGGCCTGCACGATGCGCCCGTCGCGCAGGATACCGATGCGGTCCGAGAGGGTCAGTGCCTCTTCCTGGTCGTGGGTCACGAAGATCGTGGTGATGCCGACCTCGCGCTGGATGCGCTTGAGCTCGATCTGCATGTCCACCCGCAGGGTCTTGTCGAGCGCCGAAAGCGGCTCGTCGAGCAGCAGCACCTTGGGGTTGGTGACGATGGCCCGTGCCAGCGCCACCCGCTGCCGCTGCCCGCCGGAAAGCTGCGAGGGCCGCCGGTCGCCCAGATGGCCGAGCTGCACCAGTTCCAGCGCCTCGCGGGCGCGGCGGGTTTCCTCGGCCGAGCCGACCTTGCGGACGCGCAGGCCGAAGCCCACGTTCTCGGCCACGGACATGTTGGGAAACAGCGCGTAGTTCTGGAACATCATGCCGATGTCGCGCTTCTCGACCGGCACCTTCTCGACGTTGCGCTCGCCGATGCGGATGCTGCCGCTCTCGGGGAAATGGAATCCCGCAATGGTGCGCAGCAGCGTCGTCTTGCCCGACCCGGACGGCCCCAGCAGGGCGAAGAACCCGCCGTCCTCGAAGGCGATGGACACGTCGTCCAACGCCACCGTGCGGCCGAAGCGTTTGGTTACATTGCGAACCTCGACCTGCGACATCAGCGGTCCCCTCCGAATTTCGAGTAGCGCGCCGCAAGGAACATGACCGCCATGGAGACGGCGATGATGATCGTCGAGATGGCGTTGATCTCGGGCGTGAAGCCCTTGCGGATGGCGGTGTAGATGAGCACGGGCAGCGTGCTGTCGCCGGGCTTGGACAGGAAGTAGCTCACCACGAACTGGTCGAAGCTGACGGCAAAGGCGAAGAGCGCGCCCGCGACGATCCCCGGCGCGATCCAAGGCAGCGTCACCCGGCGCAGCACCGTCCATGCACCCGCACCCATGGAGCGCGCGGCTTCCTCCAGCGTGACGTCGAAGGACGAAAGCCGGGCCGTGACGGTCACGATGACGTAAGGCAGCGCCAGCGCCACGTGGCCGATGATCACCGCGGGCGTGCCGCGCCCGATGCCGATGGTGAAGAAGAACACCAGCATGGCGGTGCCGGTGATCAGCCACGGGATGGCGATGGGCGGAAACAGCAGCGCCTGCAGCAGCTTCTTGCCGCGGAACTCGTAGCGGAACAGCGCGACCGAGGCGGCGGTGCCGACGGCGGTGGCGATCGCCGTCACCGCGCAGGCGATCAGCACCGAGCGGATGGCCGCGGTCACGATCTGCTCGTTGCCCGCCATGTCGCTGTACCACTTCGAGGAATACTCGAAGGGCAGCTGGTAGAAGGGCGAGGCGTTGAAGCTCATCGCCGCCATGACGAGGATCGGCGCGTAGAGAAAGATCAGGATCAGCACCAGCCAGATGCGGCCGAGCAGGGCGATGGGGCTCATGTCCGCGCCCTCCGCAGCACCGGCGAGGCGGCGCCGAGGATCACCAGCACCACCGCCAGCAGGATGAACGACAGCGCGGCCCCCAGCGGCCAGTTGTAGACTGCCGTAATAGGTGCCCATGCGCCCGCCAAGGATGCGCGGCTCCATGAAGCTGCCGACCACGGGCACGAAGACCAGCACCGCGCCGGCCAGCAGCCCCGGCAGCGACAGCGGCAGCAGCAGGCGGTTGAGGATGGTGAGTTTCGAGGCGCCCATCGAGCGCGCGGCGTCGATCAGGTCGTCGTCGATGGCCTGCAGCGCGAGGTAGCTCGTCAGGATCACGTAAGGCAGGTAGCTGTGCACGAGCCCGATCACAACGGCCTCGGTGGTGAACATCAGGTTCAGCCGGATGTCAAAGGGCAGGATCCAGTTCAGCGTCCGTTCGAGCACGCCATTGCCGCGCAGCACGATGGCCCATGAGAAGATCCGCACCAGCGAGTTCGACCAGAACGGCAGGATGACCATCAGGAACAGCGCCTCGCGGGCGCGGCCCTTGATGGATTTCGCCAGCACCAGAGCGCAGGGGTAGCCGATCAGGATGCAGAAGAGCGTGACCGTGACGCCGAGCTTCAGGGACTTCCACAGAAGCGTGGCGTAGGTCGGATTCTCGAGGAACTGCGCGTAGTTGCCGAGCGTGACGCCCCAGTCGGGGGCGTCACCGGGCATGTCCGAGAGGAAACTGAAGAACAGCATGGCCGAGAGCGGCAGGAACACCGCCAGCGTCAGCCAGAGATAGGCCGGGCCCAGCAGCGTCAGAAGCCGCCGGCGGTCCTGTGCATGGATCACCTCTGCCATGACTTTCCCTCGTCTCGTCAGCGGCTTACTGGGCGGCCTTCAGGCTCTGCCAGAGCGCGAGATATTTCTCGCGCGTGGCATCGTCCATGGGCGCGCGGAACTTGGCGAGCTTGACCACTTCGGGATCGCCCAGAACGCGCTTGTTGAAGGCGTCGTCCGGCAGTGCTGCGGCGGCATCGGCATTGGCCGAGGCGGGGGCGCCCTCGGCGTCCCACTTCACATAGAACTCGGGGTCGATCATCCAGTCGATGAACTGGGCCGCGGCCTCCTTGTGCTCGGAGGTCTCGGGGATCGACAGCCCGTCGAGCCATGCGATGGCGCCTTCCTTGGGCACGACGAACTCCACCGGCAGGCCCATGCCTGCCGAGCGCGCCGCCGAGCCGGACCAGTAGCTCGCCACGTCGAGCTCGCCCGCCGCCATGAACTGGTTCCAGTCGTTCTCCGAGGCCCAGAAGGTGCGCAGCTGCGGCATCAGCTTCCTGAGCTTGGCCTCGACCGCGTCGAGATCCTCGATGTTGTTGATGTCCTGACCGGTGGCCAGCGCGCCGAGGTGCACCGCTTCCTCGGCATCGTCGCGGATCGAGACGCGGCCCTTGTGCGCGGGATCCCACAGCACTTCGAGCGAGGTCGGCGCCTCGTCGAAGGCCTGCGTGTTGATGGCGATGGCGGTCAGACCCCAGGTCCACGGCACGCCGTAGACCGCGCCCTCGTGAACGAGGCTCGGGTCCTCGGCGAAGTTGGCGGGGATACCGGCGTAGTTCCCGATGGCGGCGGTATCGATGGCCGCCAGCAGACCCTCTTCGTAGGCCTGCGTGGTGTAGGCCGCGTTGATCAGCACCACGTCATAGGCACCGGGGTTGGTGCGCATCTTGGTGAGCATTTCCTGCTCGGAGTTGAAGTACTCGTGCACCACGCTGTGGCCGGTGGCGGCCTCGAACGCCTCGAGCGACCAGCCGAGGTCGGTGCCGTAGCCCTGCCAGTTGAGCACGCGGATCTCGTCGGCAAGCGCGCCTGACGCAGTGAGCGCGAGCAGCGAGAGGGAAA
>NZ_JAATOS010000286.1:0-5295 GCF_011806505.1 Salipiger sp. HF18
AGGTACATCACGCCCACCTTGTGGCTCACCCGCTCGACCACGGCCATGTCGTGGCTGATGAAGAGATACGACAGCCCCAGGTCGGCCTGCAGCTCCATCATCAGGTTCAGCACCTGCGCCTGCACCGACACGTCGAGCGCCGAGACCGCCTCGTCCGCGACGATCAGCTTGGGGTTCAGCGCGAGCGCGCGGGCGATGGCGATGCGCTGGCGCTGGCCGCCCGAGAGCTCGTGCGGGAAGCGGCGCATGAAGCTGCGCGGCAGCTCCACCCGGTCGAAGAGCATCGCCACGCGGTCCGTCATCTCGGAGCCCGAATGGGTGCCGTAGTTGCGCATGGGCTCGGCCACCTGGTCGGCGAGCTGCATCTGCGGGTTCAGAGAGGCGAAGGGATCCTGGAAGATCATCTGCATCTGCCGGCGCTCGTCGCGCAGCATGCTGGGGCCCAGCCCAATCACGTCGGTGCCATCGAGATCGACCTTGCCGCGCAGCGGTTCGACCAGCCGCAGGATCGAGCGCCCGCAGGTGGACTTGCCGCAGCCGGATTCGCCCACAAGGCTCAGGGTCTGGCCCTTGTTCAGCACGAAGCTCACGTCCTCGACCGCGTGCACGTTGGCGACGGTGCGGCGGAAGAAGCCGCCCTTGACCGGGAAGCGCGTGGTCAGCCCCTCGACGGTCAGCAGCGGCGTGTCGGTGCCGGGGATCGGCTTGATCTCGCCCTGGTCGCGGCCGAGCAGCTTCATCGGCTCGGGCAGCGCCTTGCCGGTCATCTCGCCGAGCTTCGGCACCGCCGCCAGCAGCGCCTTGGTGTAGGGGTGCTGCGGGTTCTCGAAGATCTGCGCGACGGGACCTTCCTCGACCTTGTTGCCGCGGAACATGACGACCACGCGGTCGGCCATCTGCGCCACCACCGCCATGTCGTGGGTGATGAACATCACCGCGGTGCCGGTCTCGCGCTTGAGCCGGTCGATCAGCGCGAGGATCTCGGCCTGGATCGTCACGTCGAGCGCGGTGGTCGGCTCGTCGGCGATCAGCAGGCGCGGCTTGCAGGCCAGCGCCATAGCGATCACCACCCGTTGCCGCATGCCGCCGGAGAGCTCGTGCGGGTACTGCTTGAGCCGCCGCTCGGGTTCGGGGATGCGCACCTGCTTGAGCAGATCGAGCGCCCGTTCCTCGGCCTCGTCGCGGCTCATGCCGCGGTGAACGCGCAACCCTTCGGTGAGCTGGCGACCGACGGTGAAGACCGGATTCAGGGCCGTCATCGGCTCCTGGAAGATCATGCCGATCTCGTTGCCGCGAATCGTGCGCATCAGGTCCTGCTCGGCGGCAGCGAGGTCGATCTCGCCGCCGTCCTTGCGGTCGAACAGCAGCCGGCCGTTGGCGATGGTGCCGCCGCCGAACTCGATCAGCCGCATCAGCGTCAGCGAGCTCACCGACTTGCCCGACCCGGATTCCCCCACGATGGCGACGGTTTCGCCCGGCCCGACCTCGAAACTGACGTCTTCGACACCTGCAACGGTGCCGTCCTTTGTTTCGAATTCGACCCGCAGCTTCTCGATACGGGCGATGGGGTTGTCCAGCATGCATGCTCTCCTGACTTTCGAGTGCAAACGCGACGGGCAGTGTCTTGGTAGTGTCAAACCCCGCCAATGCTTTCCGCCAAGGCAGTGCTTGCAATTTCCGGATGTTCTGTTTCGATTGGCGACACGAAGGGGGATCGGGAGCCGGTCCGGACGAGCCAATCAAAGGTCCGGGTCGAAAAGGTGATTCCCCCTCCCAAGACCAAAAAACTGGTTCGTATCGGACCGGGGAGCCCAACAAGGAGAGAGCTATGACCCTCAAGACCCTCTTGCTCGGAGCGGTTGCGACATCCGCACTGGCACCAGCTGCCTTCGCCGAGCGCGGCGAGGACGGGCATGTGAACATCATCTACTGGCAGGCGCCTTCGATCATGACGCCCTATCTCTCGAGTGGCACGAAGGACATCGAGGCGTCTTCGCTCGTACTCGAACCGCTGGGCCGCTACACCGAGACCGGCGAGCTCGTCCCCTTCCTGGCGGAAGAGATCCCCACCGTCGAGAACGGCGGCGTGGCCGAGGACCTGAAGTCGATCACCTGGAAGCTGAAGGAAGGCCTTGTGTGGTCCGATGGCAGCCCGGTGACCTCGGCGGACGTGAAATTCACCGCCGACTACTGCATGGATCCCGAGGGCGGCTGCGCGCAGCTCGCCAAGTTCGACCACATCGCCTCGATCGACACCCCCGACGATCTGACCGTCGTGGTGAACTTCGACGAGCCCATGCCGAACCCCTACGGCCCGTTCATGGGCGGCCAGTCCCCGATCCTGCAGAAAGCGCAGTTCGAGAACTGCACCGGCGCTGCGGCGTCGACCTGCACCGAGGCCAACTTCAACCCGATCGGCACCGGCCCCTTCGTGGTCGACGAGTTCAAGCCCAACGACGTGATCTCGCTCTCGGCCAACCCCAACTACCGTGACCCGGCCAAGCCCGCCTTCGCGACCGTGACCCTCAAGGGCGGCGGCGACGCGGAATCGGCGGCCCGCGCCGTCCTGCAGACCGGCGAGTTCGACTATGCCTGGAACCTGCAGCTGGCACCCGACGTGCTTGCCTCCATGGCAGAAGGCGGCTCCGGCACCCCGGTCTCGGCCTTTGGCACGCTGGTCGAGCGCCTCGAGATGAACATGACCGACCCGTCCCCGGACCTGCCGGAAGGCGAGCGGTCGACCGTCGCGCATCCGCACCCCATCCTGTCGGACTTCAACGTCCGCAAGGCGCTGTCGATGGCCATCGACCGCGCGCTGCTGACCGAGATCGGCTATGGTCAGGCCGGTCGCCCGACTTGCAACCTCGTGCCCGCGCCGGCGCTCTATGCCTCCGACAACGAGGAATGCCTGACCCAGGACATCGAGGGCGCCAAGGCGCTGCTCGAGGAATCCGGCTGGACCGACAGCGACGGCGACGGCATCCGCGACAAGGACGGCATGAAGCTCTCGCTGCTCTACCAGTCGTCGACCAACGCCGTGCGCCAGGACTTCCAGGCGCTGATCAAGCAGTGGTGGTCGGAGATCGGGGTCGAGACCGAACTGCGCAACGTCGACTCGTCGGTGTTCTTCGGCGGTGACCCGGGCTCGCCCGACACCTTCCAGAAGTTCTACGCGGACGTCGAGATGTACGCCAACAACTTCGACGGCACCGACCCGCAGTCCTACCTGCAGATGTACCGCTGCGGCAACGAGCCGAAGCCGTCCTCGCAATGGCAGGGCGAGAACATCAACCGCTTCTGCAACGAAGAGTACGACGCCCTCCTCGACGAGCTGGCAAAGACCGGCGAGCTCGAGAAGCGCGGCGAGATCGCCAAGAAGCTGAACGACATCATCACCAAGGAAACGATGACCATCGTTCCGCTGGTCGACCGTGGCCGCGTGTCGGCGCATTCCAACAGCCTCGGCGGCGTAGTCCTGAACACCTGGGACTCCGAGCTCTGGAACGCCGCGGACTGGTACCGCATCGACGGCTGATCGCCTGACACCGGCGCGCCCCTCTCGCGGGGGCGCGCCCTCTTCCGGAAGGCTCCCCGTGGACGCAGACCTCTGGACCCCCGACCGCACGCCCCCGTGCGACGTCCCGGACGCATCCCGCGCCCGCTGTCCCGGCGCCCCGCGCCTGACGTCCCCCACGCCCGCCAGGCCCACGGCACCTCCTCGAGCCCGTCTCGGACGCCGGACCGCGCCGCGGCACCGCCCCAACGCAATTCCCCTTCAAGACCGAAATCGGAGACACGGTGATCCAGATCCCACTCACCACCGGGCAACCGCAGATCGCCGGTTGCATGCCGATCCCGTGCCGGTTACCGGCACGCGGGCAGATCGCCTGCCACCCGCAGCCCCCGCACTGAGCCCGGAGACCCGCCCATGCTGACCTTTGCCGTGCGAAGACTGGTTCTGTCGATCCCGACGCTGCTGTTCATCAGCTTCGTGATCTTCATGTTGCTGCAACTCGCTCCCGGCGACCCGATGGCGCAGGTGCCGCTGACGGTTCCGCCCGATGTGAAGGAGAAGATGCGCCAGGCCCTCGGGCTCGGCGAGCCTCCGCTGGTGCAATACTGGAAGTGGCTGGTCCAGGTGTTCTGGATCGAACCCAAGATCTTCATCGACTGGCTGACCCGCGAAAGCTGGCTGCTGGGCTGGCTGCCCGACACCCATCTCTACAACGGCGAGCTGCGGGTGATCTCGTGGCAGACCCGCTCGCCCGTGATGGACATCGTGCTGCAGCGGATTCCGCAGACGCTCTGGGTCGTGGGCATGTCCTACGTGGTCGGCGTGCTGATCGCCCTGCCCATCGGCATCTACTCGGCCTACCGCCAGTACTCGGTGTTCGACCAGGCCGGGACGTTCATCACCATGATCGGCTTCTCGATCCCGCCGTTCTTCACCGGCCCGCTGCTGATCGTGGTCTTCTCGGTCTACCTCGGCTGGTTCCCCTCGATCTACGACACCACCCACGTCGTGCGCGACTGGGCGAGCTTCAAGTTCCAGCTCAGCCAGATGATCATGCCCGTCATGGTGCTGGCGCTGCAGACCACGGCGCAGCTGTCGCGCTACATGCGGGCCTCGATGCTCGACAACCTCAACCAGGACTACGTGCGCACAGCGCGCGCCAAGGGCCTATCCGAGGCGGTGGTGGTCATGGTCCACGTGCTGCGCAACTCGATGATCCCCGTGGTGACGGTGATCGCGCTGGGCGTGCCCGCGATCTTCGGCGGCGCCATCATCACCGAGAACGTGTTCAAGGTGAACGGCATCGGTCAGCTGCTGATCACGGCCCTTTTCGCCAACGACCTGCCGATGGTGATGACGCTGACCTTCATCTTCGCGTTCCTCATCGTGCTCTTCAACCTGATCGCAGACATCCTTTACGGCCTGCTCGACCCGAGGATCCGCTATGACTGACAGCCCCCAGGACGACGTGATCCTCGCCGAAGCCGAAAACGCAGCCGCGCTGGGCGCGCTCAGGGACAAGGTTCCCTCGGCCCCGCCGCGCTCCAAGTGGCGCGACGTGTGGGAGCAGTTCCGCAAGCACAAGGGCGCGATGATCGGGGCCTTCTTCCTGATCTTCATCACCCTCGGCGTGCTTGCCGGTCCGTGGCTCTGGACGCTGGATCCGCAGAAGCTCGACATCCGGGCCAAGGACATGCGCCCGATCTACACCGCGATCTGGGACAGCGCCGCCAAGACCGGCTGGGCCCACCCGCTGGGCACCGACCAGCTCGGGCGCGACA
>NZ_JAATOS010000287.1:0-5270 GCF_011806505.1 Salipiger sp. HF18
CTACGTCGGCCACGACTACGCGCCGGAGGGCCGGGACGCCGAATGCTGCGCCACGGTGGCCGAGCACAAGGCCAGCAACATCCACTTCCGCGACGATCCGACCGAGGCCGAGTACCGCGCCACCCGCGATGCCCGCGACGCCACCCTGCCGCTGCCGAAGCTCATGCTCGCGGCGCTGCAGATCAACACCCGCGGCGGACGCAAGCCCGCCCCCGAGAGCGACGGCCGCAGCTATCTCAAGATCCCGCTGGATTATTTCGAGCCTCGGTGAGGGCGCCCTTGCCCGGCGGTCGGAAGGGCGGTGAGGGCGGGATGCCTCCGGCGGGAGTTTACCCGGCAAGATGAAGGGGCGGGTTGCGCGCTTGCCCCGGGGACGTGCCTGTTGGAAGCGTCTGGGTGGTGCGCCTTGGAGTGGAGCGGTGCTGCGCAAGCGGCGGCGTTTGAAGGTGGGTGCGGCGGGTATGTCGCGGGGGCGTGGTGCCGTCGCTTTAGCGAGAGGTCTTTTCGGGCGCCGGGAAGGGGCCGCGCCCCTTTCCCCCTGCGCCGCGATGGGGTAAGCCGCAGCGGATACAAAAACCAACCCCGGGCGCCATCGCGATGAAATTCACGCTTTCCTGGCTGAAAGAGCACCTCGACACCCAGGCCTCGGTCGACGAGATCACCGAGGCCCTGACCGATCTTGGACTGGAAGTCGAAGGGGTCGAGAACCCCGCCGACCGCCTGTCCGCCTTTACCATCGGCAAGGTCCTGAAGGCCGAGAAGCATCCCGACGCGGACAAGCTTCGGGTCTGCACGGTGATGACCGACGAGGGCGAGAGGCCAAGCCCGGCACCTACGTGCCCGGCATCGACACCACGATCCAGGTCGGCAAGATCCGCGGCATCGAGAGCTTCGGCATGATGTGCTCGGAGCGCGAGATGGAGCTGTCGGAAGAGCATGACGGCATCATCGAGCTGGCCTCGGGCGAGGTCGGCCAGCGCTTCGTCGACTGGCTCGCCGAGAACGACCCCGCCAAGGTCGACCCGGTCATCGAGATCGCCATCACCCCCAACCGCCCCGACGCGCTCGGTGTGCACGGCATCGCCCGCGATCTCGCGGCGCGCGGCCTCGGCACGCTGAAGCCGCTGGCCGAGGTCACCGTGCCCGGCGCCTTCCCCTGCCCGGTCTCCGTGACCATCGAGGACAGCGCGAAGGAAGGCTGCCCGGTGTTCTACGGTCGCCTGATCCGCGGCGTGAAGAACGGCCCGTCGCCGGCCTGGCTGCAGAGCCGCCTGAAGGCCATCGGCCTGCGCCCGATCTCGTTCCTCGTGGACGTGACCAACTTCTTCACCTTCGACCGCAACCGCCCGCTGCACGTCTTCGACGCCGACAAGATGACCGGCGGCCTGCGGGTGCACGCGGCCGCGGGCGGCGAGACGCTCGAGGCGCTGGACGAGCGCACCTACACCCTGGAGCCGGGGATGATCCTCATCTCCGACGACACCGGCCCCGAGAGCCTCGGCGGCGTGATGGGCGGCGAGCCGACGGGCGTGTCCGACGAGACCGTCAACGTGTTCCTCGAGGCGGCGTATTTCGACACGATCCGCACCGCCTACACGGGCCGCGGGCTGAAGATCAATTCCGACGCCCGCTACCGCTTCGAGCGCGGCATCGACCCGGCCTCGGCTGCCCCCGGCATCGAGGCGGCGACGCGGATGATCCTCGACATCGCCGGCGGCGAGGCCTCCGAGGTCGTCGTCGCGGGTGCGGTTCCGGACGTGTCGCGGGCCTACCGGCTCGACACCGACCGGGTGATCAGCCTCGTCGGCATGGAGATCCCCGCAGCCGAGCAGCGCGCGACGCTCGAGGCGCTCGGCTTCACGCTCGACGGCGACATGGCGCAGGTGCCCTCGTGGCGCCCCGACGTCATGGGCGAGGCGGACCTGGTCGAGGAAGTGGCGCGCGTGGCCTCGCTCACCAAGCTCAAGGGCCAGCCGATGCCGCGCCCGCAGGCCGGCGTTCCGGCGCCGATCCTGTCGCCGATGCAGAAGCGCGAGCAGGTGGCCCGGCGCACCGTGGCCGAGCTCGGCTACAACGAGTGCGTGACCTACAGCTTCGTCGACAAGCTGGCGGCAGAGCTCTTCGGCGGCGGCAGCGATGCCACCATGCTCGCCAACCCGATCAGCTCGGAGCTGAGCCACATGCGCCCGCAGCTCCTGCCGGGGCTGCTGCGCGCGGCGGCCCGCAACCAGGCGCGCGGCTTCGCCGACCTGGCGCTGTTCGAGGTGGGCGCGGCCTTCCAGGGCGGCGAGCCCGGCGAGCAGCACACGCAGGTCACCGGCCTGCTGGTCGGCCGCACCGGTCCCAAGGACGTTCACGGCGGTTCGCGCCCGGTCGATCTCTACGACGCCAAGGCCGATGCCGAGGCGGTACTCTCGGCCATGGGCGCGCCCGCCAGGATGCAGATCCTGCGCGGTGCCGAGGGATGGTGGCACCCGGGCCGTCACGGCAAGCTCTGCCTCGGCCCCAAGAAGGTGCTGGGCGTCTTCGGCGAGATCCACCCCAAGGTGCTGTCCGAGCTGGGCGTGAAGGGCCCGGCGGTGGGCTTCACGCTCTACCCGGCCGAGATCCCGCTGCCGCGCTCCAAGGGGTCGAGCCGTCCGGCGCTGATCCTCAACGACCTGCAGGCGGTCGAGCGTGACTTCGCCTTCGTGGTCGACGCGGATGTCGCAGCGCTGGATCTGGTGAACGCCGCTGCCGGTGCCGACAAGGCACTGATCGAAGAGGTGCGGGTGTTCGACGAGTTCATCGGCGGCAGCCTCGGCGAGGGCAAGAAGTCGCTGGCGATCACCGTGCGGCTGCAGCCTTCGGGCGAGACGCTGAAGGAGAAGGACATCGAGGCGGTCGCCGCGAAGATCGTCGAGAAGGTCAGCAAGGCCACCGGCGGCACGCTGCGCGGCTGAGCCCGCCTCCCCCGGAACGCGGAAGAGGCGCGACCAGCCCGGTCGCGCCTCTTTTCGTGTCATCCTCTGGCCGGAGCCGGTCGCATCAAGTGGTCTTGCGTGCGCAGGCATCCTTGCCCGCACCGGCCTTGGCATCTCCCTTCGCGGCGGCATGGGCCCCTGCGGGCTCCTTCGCGGTCCGGGTCTTCCCGGCCGGGGTGGTCTCGGACTGTTGCCGAACCTCCTTCTTCACCTCGCCCTTGCCGGTTGCGGCACCCTTGGTCTCGGCCCTCATCTGGCCCGGGGCGCGATCTGCGTCTGCATGACCTGCTCCTGCGCCCTGGCAGGTGCGGCGGTCTCGTGCGGCTCCTGCCCGCGCTTCAGCAGACGCGGGCCGGTCGCGCGCCCCGGGCGCTGGCGGCACCGTAGAAGCCGAGGGCGATGGCGGCGGCGGAGAGAGTTGCGAAAGGTCTCACCTGCTCAGCGCCTCTTGCTTGAGGTCAGCAGTGACACGCAGAGCCTGCCGTTCCCGTCGCTGATTTCCGTCGCCGCGCAGAAGATTTTCCGAAGGGCGCGTTAGTCTGCCGACAGTTCGTCGAAGACGGCCAGCGCCTTGGCCGCGTACATCAGCCCCGGGCCACCGGCCATCTGGATCGAGGTCCCGAGGATCTCGCCAATCTCCTCGCGCGTGGCGCCGATCCGCACCAGCGCCGAGACGTGGGTAAGGATGCAATCCTCGCAACGCAGCGCCACGGCGATGCCCAGCGCGATGAACTCCTTCTGCTTCTTGTCGAGAGCGCCATCGGCCGAGGCCGCCTGCTCGAGCGCCACGAAGCCGGCGAAGGTGTCGGGGATCGCCTTGCGCATGTTGCGGAGGTTGTTGCGGGTGTCCGCCAGCTTGTCCTTGTAGGTCATATCAGACTCCTGAGATATGTTTGAGCCCGTCAAACCACCTCTGCCCGTGCCGATCCTTGATCGAAATCATCCCGTTCGGGAAATACTCCTGGAGGGAGCCGCGCATCGCCTGCCTGTGGCTTGGCGATCTGCGTCCCGAACCTCTCGGAATATCCGGGCCGCGTCGGAAGGGCACCGACAGTTCGCGCAGACCTCGACCAATCACAAGCCCGGGGGGGGCGGCCTTCGGCCTTGGTTCCCCGCCGGGGCGTGACGGTCTTTACCGGGCCATTGCCCGGCAAAAGGAAAGGGACCGCCCGACGGACGGTCCCTGATGTGTTCAAGCCGGCAATCACCTGCGCCTGGATCTCGGCATGCCGCCGCGGGAACGCCCCCGGACGGTCCCTGACATCGTCAGCCGAGCAACCGGCGCGCAATCACCTGCGCCTGGATCTCGGCGGCCCCCTCGAAGATGTTGAGGATGCGGGCGTCGCAGAGGATGCGGCTCACGGTGTATTCCAGCGCGAAGCCGTTGCCGCCGTGGATCTGCAGCGCGTTGTCGGCGTTGGCCCATGCCACGCGGGCGCCCAGCAGCTTGGCCATGCCGGCTTCGAGGTCGCAGCGGATGCCCTCGTCCTTTTCCCGCGCCGAGAAATAGGTGAGCTGGCGGGCGATCATCAGCTCCACCGCCATCATCGCAAGCTTGCCGGACACGCGCGGGAAGGCGATCAGCGACTTGCCGAACTGCTTGCGCTCCTCGGCGTAGCGCATGCCCACGTCAAGCGCCGCCTGCGCCACGCCGATGGCGCGCGCCGCGGTCTGGATGCGGGCGGATTCGAAGGTCTCCATGAGCTGCTTGAAGCCCTTGCCCTCCTCGCCGCCGAGCAGGTTCTCGCCCTTGACCTTGAAGCCGTCGAAGCCGAGCTCGTATTCCTTCATGCCGCGGTAGCCCAGCACCTCGATCTCGCCGCCAGTCATGCCCGGGGTCGGGAACGGATCCTCGTCGGTGCCCGGCGTCTTCTCGGCCAGGAACATCGACAGACCCTTGTAGTCCGAGGTCGCCGAATCGGTCCGCGCCAGCAGCGTCATCACGTGGGCACGGGCGGCGTGGGTGATCCAGGTCTTGTTGCCGGTGATCGTGTAGTCGCCGTCCTCGCCCCTGACCGCGCGGGTGCGCAGCGAGCCGAGGTCCGAGCCGGTGTTGGGCTCGGTGAAGACCGCAGTGGGCAGCTTCTCGCCCGAAGCCAGCGCCGGCAGCCACTTCTGCTTCTGCTCGTCGGTGCCCCCGGCGAGGATCAGCTCGGCGGCGATCTCGGACCGGGTGCCCAGCGAGCCCACGCCGATGTAGCCGCGCGACAGCTCCTCGGAGACGACGCACATCGACGCCTTCGACAGGCCGAAGCCGCCGTATTCCTCGGGGATGGTCAGGCCGAAGACGCCCATCTCGGCCAGCTC
>NZ_JAATOS010000288.1:0-5261 GCF_011806505.1 Salipiger sp. HF18
TACCGAGCGCCTCGTCGGTCGCCCAGTGCCAGTCCTCGACGTAGGTAAGCTGCAACTGCGCCACGGCGGGCCCGGCGAGCTTCAGGTGTGTGTCGCGCCATTGCCCGAAGGCGGGGTTCAGCCCGCGGTAGGTGTCGGACATGTTGAGCCCGCCCATGAACGCGGTCTCGCCGTCCACGATCACCGTCTTGCGGTGGTTGCGGAAGTTGATCTGAAGCCGCGAGGTCGGGCCGCGCACGTCGCGCGGGTTCAGCACCTTCACCCCGGCGGCGACCAGTCGCTCGCGGTAGGACGCGGGCAGCCCGTAGCAGCCGACGCCGTCGAAGATCATCCGCACCTCGACACCGCGCGCGGCGGCGGCGATGAGGTGGTCGGCGAAGGTCCGTCCGGTGTCGTCGTCGTCAATGATGTAGTACTGCACCAGCACGTAGCGCTGCGCCTTGTCGATCTCTGCGAAGATCGCCGCGAAGGTGTCGTCGCCGTCGACCAGCAGGTTCAGCGCGTTGCCCCCGGCGACCGGCATCTCGGCCAGCGTCTCGAAGGCGCGGAACGCCGGCTTGCGCTGCCGCGGCGCCACCGAGCGCGCATAGGCGCCGAGCTTGCGGATCAGCGCGTGGCTGACCTTGCGGTGCCGGGTGTAGCCGTGCAGCTTGTGGTGCCCGAAAATCAGGTAGGAGGGCAGCGCGAACCATGGCGCCGCAAGCAGGAACACCACCCAGGCCACGGTGCCCTGCGGCGTGCGTGCATGGCTGAGCACCCGCCAGATGGCCAGCCCCACGGCAAGGGGCAGCAGGACGGCGAAGATGACGGAGATCAGGATACGCAGGTCGCTGACGATCATGGGATCACTTCTACAGGGAATTTCTTAACCCTGACAGGGGCGAAGAGTTCCCCGGCGAGGTTTCCGGCCCGCCCGTCGCACCCCCTGCCCGCCACCCTGGTCACCGGCACGTCGTCCGGCGTGGCGCGCACCCCGGCAGCGCCGTTCAGAGGTCGAAGGTCGCCAGCACCGGCGCATGGTCCGAGGGCTTTTCCCAGCCGCGAGCGGCGCGCAGGATGCGGCTCGAATGGCCGGCACCCGCGATGTCAGGCGTCGCCCAGACGTGGTCGAGACGGCGGCCCTTGTCGGCCGTGTCCCAGTCCCGCGCCCGGTAGGACCACCACGAATAGAGCTGGCCCTCGGGGATGTCCTTGCGGGTGATGTCGACCCAGTTGCCCGCCTCCTGCGTCTCGGCCAGCGCCGCGACCTCGACCGGCGTGTGCGAGACCACCTTCAGCAACGCCTTGTGGGACCAGACGTCATCCTCGCGCGGGGCGATGTTGAGATCGCCCACGAGGATCGACTTGCCGAAACGCTCGGCCCGGAACCAGTCGCGCATCTCGGCGAGGTAATCGAGCTTCTGCCCGAACTTCTCGTTGAGCTCGCGGTCGGGGATGTCGCCACCGGCGGGGACGTAGAAATTGTGCACGGTCACGCCGTTCTCGAGCTCGGCCGCGACGTGGCGGGCGTGGCCCAGCTGCGCGAAATCGCGGTCGCCCACGTCCCGGATCGGCAGCTTCGACAGGATCGCCACGCCGTTGTAGCCCTTCTGGCCCCGCGCCACGATATGGCCGTAGCCCAGCGCCCGGAACGCCTCGAGCGGGATTTTCTCGACCGGGCTCTTGCACTCCTGCAGACAAAGCACGTCCGGCGCCTCCTCGGTCAGGAGCTGGCAGACCAGCGCCTCGCGCAGGCGGACGGAATTGATGTTCCAGGTGGCGAGGGTGAAGGACATTGCGGTCTCCTGAGGCGGTCACGGGTTGGGCGGTCACGTGCCGGGTGGGCATGGGCCGGGTGGGCATGGGCGCGGGGAACGTCGCACCGGGCGGGGCCGGGCGCAACCCCGCCCGTGGCCTCCGGGTACCGGGGCTCAGAGCACCAGCACGAGGACGAGGATCGAGAGCCCGAGGAAACCGATGCCTCCCAGCTCGCGCCGACTGACGCTCTCCTTGAAGAACAGCACCGAGGCCATGAGCGAGAACAGCAGCTCCACCTGCCCCAGCGCCTGCACGTAGGCCGCGGTCTGCAGGGTGAAGGCGATGAACCACGAGAGGCTGCCCGCCATCGAGGTCAGCCCGAGCCACACCGCGACCTTCCGCGCGTTCCAGACCGCCGCGATCTGGCCGGGCTCGGCCACGCGCAGCCAGAGCGACATGGCGATGACCTGGCTCACGACGACGCAGACATAGGTCACCGAGGCGCGCAGCACCGGGTCGTCGCCGGCGATCTCGAGCGAGGCGGCGCGATAGCCCACCGCCGAGAAGGCGAAGAAGAAGCCCGAGGCGAGGCCCAGCGCCACCGAGGGGTTCGCCACCCGCCGCATCAGGCCGCCCGAGAGACCGGGCGTGTCGGACAGCAGCAGCACGCCCACGAGCCCGATCAGGATCGCCGCCCAGCCGGCGGGCGAGATCACCTCGCCCAGCACGACGGCGCCGAGAATCGCGGTCTGGATGACCTCGGTCTTCTTGAAGGTGATGCCCACCGCGAAATTGCGCTGCCGGAAGATCGCCACGACGCAGATGGTGGCGAGGATCTGCCCCAGCGCGCCGATCCAGGCGTAAATCCAGAACGCCCAGTCGAGTTGCGGCCAGCCCTGCCCCGTGGACCAGAGGTAGATCCCGGTGAACAGTAGCGCCGGCGGCAGCGCATAGGCGAAGCGCGCGAAGGTCGAGCCGGTCGACGTCAGCGCCCCCATGCTCAGCACCTTGTGGAGCATGAAGCGCAGGGTCTGAAAGAAGGCGGCAGAGAGGGTGACGGCGATCCAGAGGTCCATGGGCGCAAGCTATGACGGGCTTTGCGGCGAATGACCAGATCGCTTGGCAACGCAAGGGGATAGGATGCGCGCGCGCTCGAACTCCGTACCTGCGTCGCGGTCGGATGGGGGCGCTGCCCCCGTCTCCTGCGGAGACTCCCCCGGGATATTTCTGGCCAATGGAAACCGGGAGCGCCGCGCCGCGTGTTTCCTCTGGCTTCAAATATCCCCGCCGGAGGCTCCTGCCGGTGTCGCCGGCGCGGAGGCCGGGATCAGAGCGCCCGCCATTCGCCCGGCGCGAGCCCTGCCACCGACCAGTCGCCGATCGACCAGCGCACCAGCCGCAGGCAGGGCAGGCCGACATGGGCGGTCATCCGGCGCACCTGCCGGTTGCGGCCCTCGGTGATGGTGAGTTCGAGCCAGGCATCGGGCACCGACTTGCGGAATCTGACCGGCGGCACCCGCGGCCAGAGATCGGGCGGCGGCAGGCGGCGCACCGTGGCGGGTCGGGTCGGGCCGTCGTTGAGGGTGACGCCGCGGCGCAGCTGCGCGAGCTGGTCGTCGGTCGGGTCGCCCTCGACCTGCACGAGGTAGGTCTTGGGCTTGCGGAACTTCGGATGCGCGATGCGGGCCTGCAGCGCACCGTCGTCGGTGAGCAGCAGCAGCCCCTCGCTGTCCCGGTCGAGCCGCCCCGCGGGATACACCCGCGGCACCTCGACATAATCCGAGAGCGTTGCCCGGGGGCTGTCGGCATTGCCCTTGTCGGTGAATTGCGACAGCACCCCGTAGGGCTTGTTGAGCAGGATCAGCATGTCAGCGGCGCTCCGCGAAGAAACCGCGCAGGAGGATCTCGGACTCCGCCGCGGCGATGCCATCGTAGACCTCGGGCACGTGGTGGCACTGCGGGTGCGCGTAGACCCGCGCGCCCTGCGCGACACCGCCGGACTTGGGGTCGGCGGCACCGTAGTAGAGCCGGGCGACGCGGGCGAAGGAGATCGCCGCGGCGCACATCGGACAGGGCTCGAGCGTGACGTAGAGATCGTGCCCCGGCAGGCGCTCGGAGCCCGCATCGGCGCAGGCGGCGCGCAGGGCGAGGATCTCGGCATGGGCGGTGGGATCGTTGAGCTCGCGCGTGCGGTTGCCCGCCGCCGCCACGACGCGGCCGTCGGGGGCGACCACGACGGCCCCCACGGGCACCTCGCCGCGCGCGGCGGCGGCCCGCGCCTCGGTCAGCGCCTGTGCCATGTGACTGCGAAAGCTCATGGGGCAGGCTCATATCCGGTCGCCGCGGCTTTGGCGAGGCGCTTCCCCCGGGCGCGGTCCTGCTGTATGGCAGGCGCATGACAAAACCGCCCGCCCGCCGCAGCCCGGCACGCCCCTCTCCTGCCGCCGGTCCCAAGTCGGGACCGAAGACCGGCGCCAAGCCCGGAGCAAAAGCCGGTGCCAAGCCCGGCACCCCGTCGGGGGCGCCATCGGGCGCGCCCGCCGGTACGCCTGCCGGCGACCGCATCGCCAAGGTGCTTGCCCGCGCCGGCGTCGCCAGCCGTCGCGAGGCGGAGAAGATGATCGAGATGGGCCGCGTGGCGGTCAACGGCGAGATCATCACCCGCGCCGCGCTCAACGTGACCGACAAGGACAAGGTCACCGTCGACGGCAAGCCCGTCGACGCCCCCCAGGATCCGCGCATCTGGCTCTACCACAAGCCCGCCGGGCTGGTGACCACCACCAAGGACGAGCAGGGCCGCCCGACGATCTACGACGACCTCCCCGAGGAACTCCCCCGGGTGATGAGCGTTGGCCGGCTCGACCTCAATTCCGAGGGGCTGCTGCTGCTCACCAACGACGGCGGCATCAAGCGCAGGCTCGAGCTGCCCTCGACGGGCTGGCTGCGCAAGTACCGGGTGCGGGTGAACGGCAAACCCAGCGACGATATGCTGGCCCCCCTGCGCGCCGGCATCGTCGTCGACGGGCAGGCCTTCCAGCCGATGGAGGTCACGCTCGACCGCCAGCAGGGCGCCAACGCCTGGCTCACCATCGGCCTGCGCGAGGGCAAGAACCGCGAGATCCGCCGCGCCATGACCGACATCGGGCTCACGGTGAACCGGCTGATCCGTGTCTCCTACGGGCCCTTCCAGCTTGGCCAGCTCAAGCACGGCGAGGTGCAGGAAGTGCGCAGCAGGGTCGTGCGCGACCAGCTGGGGCTCGAGGGCGCGAAATCCAACCGCCCGCAGCCGACGCGCCGCCGCAAGCCGGCGCCGGACGGCGCCAAGGAATCGCCAAAAAGGCGATAACCCCCTGTTAACCTTCGTGAAATAATCGTGGATTTTCCCGCGATATGCCGCTTTTTCGCCCGGTTTCACCGTCATCTCAGGTTTCATGATGACGACGATCCTGGCCTTTGTGATTCTCCTGGTGACAACGCTGCTGGTTCTCGGGAACCTGCGCACGGTCGCGCATGACACGTTCGAA
>NZ_JAATOS010000289.1:0-5246 GCF_011806505.1 Salipiger sp. HF18
GGCGCAGCGCCTCGCGTGCGGTGGCGGCGTCGGTGATGTCGCCATTGGCCACGACGGGCACCGAGACCGCGTCCTTGACGGCGCGGATCGCGGCCCAGTCGGCACGGCCCTTGTAGAACTGGCAGCGGGTGCGGCCGTGGATGACGATCATGCGCACACCGGCGGCCTCGGCACGGCGGGCGAGTTCGGGCGCGTTCAGGCTGCCGTCGTCCCAGCCAAGGCGGGTTTTGAGCGTGACCGGCACGTCCACCGCCCCCACCACGGCCTCGATCAGCCGCAGCGCGTGGTCGGGTTCGCGCATCAGCGCCGAGCCCGAGTAGCCGCCCGTCACCTTCTTGGCCGGGCAGCCCATGTTGATGTCGATGACGCGGGCGCCCATGTCGGCGACCATGCGCGCCGCCTCGGCCATCGGCCCGGGTGCGCGACCGGCCAGCTGGACCGAGGTGTTGGCGATACCGGCGCCCAGTTCGGCCTTCTCGCGGGTGCCCGGACGCGCGGTGAGAAACTCGCCGCTAGCGATCATCTCGGACACGACGAGGCCGGCGCCCCAGCGCGCAACCAGAGAGCGAAACGGTAAGTCGGTGATTCCCGCCAGCGGTGCCAGCAGAACAGGAGGAGAGATTGCCTTGTCTCCCAGGGAGAGTGTCAAGCGCCTATTCCTTGTGCAGATGCTTGGGAGGTAACCTGCCCCCGCGGCGCTTTCAATCGTTCAAGCGCCTTTACGCCCCTTGATATCGCAGCTTGCACAATAATTCATCAAGACACCACATCGCATTGCGCCGCCCTGGTGCAGCGCCTAGAGAGGCCGCGAAGGAAAACGAGGCACATGACAACAGCCGCGATCATCGTCGCCGCAGGCCGCGGCACCCGCGCCGGAGGCGAGTTGCCGAAGCAATGGCGCGACGTCTCCGGCAAGCCGGTGGCGCGCTGGACGCTCGAGGCCTTCGCCCATCTTCCGCGCATCGTGATGGTGATTCACCCCGACGACCGGGCCCGGGCCGAGGCGCTTTGCGGCGCCCTGCCGGTGACGCTGGTCGAGGGCGCCACGGACCGGGCGGGCTCGGTCCGCGCGGGCCTCGCGGCGCTGGCCGACGTGCCGCCCGAGCGCGTGCTGATCCATGACGTGGCCCGGCCCTGCGTGTCGCGCGGCGTGATCGACGCCGTCGAGGCGGCGCTCGCCACCCTGCCCGGCGCCGCCCCCGCGCTTGCGGTCACCGACGCGCTCTGGACCGGGGCCGAGGACCGCGTCACCGGCACCCGCGACCGCGGCGGGCTCTACCGCGCCCAGACCCCGCAGGGCTTCCGCTACGCCGAGATCGCCGCCGCCCATGCCGCCCATCCCGGCGGCGCCGCCGACGATGTCGAGGTCGCCCGCGCGGCGGGGCTGGATGTGGCGATCGTTCCGGGCGAGGAACGCAATCTCAAGATCACCGCGCCGGACGATTTCGACCGCGCCGCGGCATTGCTGACGGAGGGACGAATGGATATCCGGCTGGGCAACGGCTACGACGTACACCGCTTCGGCGAGGGCGACCACGTGGTGCTCTGCGGCATCAAGGTGCCGCACGGGCGCGGGCTGCAGGGACATTCCGACGCGGATGTCGGCATGCACGCGGTCACCGACGCGCTCTACGGCGCCATGGCCGAGGGCGACATCGGTCGCCATTTCCCGCCGAGCGACCCGCAATGGAAGGGCGCCGCCTCCGAGATCTTCCTCCGCCACGCGGTCGAGCTGGCGCGCTCCAAGGGTTTCACCATCTCGAACATCGACCTCACGCTGGTCTGCGAGCGCCCGAAGATCGGCCCGCATGCTGCTGTGATGACAGCAGAAATGTCCCGCATCATGGGCATGGACGCGGAGCGGGTGTCGATCAAGGCCACGACCTCCGAACGGCTCGGGTTCACCGGCCGCGAGGAAGGCATCGCCGCCATCGCAACCGCCACGCTGGTGAAGCCATGAAAGCCATCGCATCGTTCTTCTACGTGGGCTTCCTGAAGCCCGCCCCCGGCACCTGGGGCTCGCTCGCGGCGCTGCCCGTGGCCTACGGCATCCTGCTGATCGGGGGCTTCTGGCTGCTGCTTGCGGCCACCGTCGCGGCCTTCGTACTGGGCTACATCGCCACCCGCTCGATCACCGCCACCGGCGAGGATCACGACCCGTCGTGGATCGTCATCGACGAGGTCGTAGGCCAGTGGATCGCCCTCTTCCCAGTGGCTTACGGGGCGATGATGATGTCGGTCGATATCTGGCGGCTCTACCCCGGCTGGATCACCGGCTTCCTGTTCTTCCGGCTCTTCGACATCTGGAAACCGTGGCTCGTGGGCCAGGCCGACCGGCGCGGCGATGCCATGGGCGTGATGCTGGACGACGTGATCGCGGGCGTGTTTTCTGCTATCGTCTCCATCATCCTCGCCGCCATCGCACATGGAGTCCTCATGTGACCGAAGTTCTGTCCCGCGACATCCTGCAGCACGCCCGCGAGCGCGGCGTCACCCTCACCACTGCCGAAAGCTGCACCGGCGGCATGGTCTCGGCCGCGATCACCGACGTTGCGGGCTCGTCCGACATCTTCCACCGCGGCTTCGTCACCTATTCCAACGCCGCCAAGCAGGAGATGCTGGGCGTGCGCTCGGAGACGCTCGAGGTGCATGGCGCCGTGTCCGAGGAAGTGGCGCGCGAGATGGCCGAGGGCGCCCGCAAGGCGGCTGAGGCGGACCTTGCGGTGGCGATCTCGGGCATCGCCGGCCCCGGCGGCTCGGAGCACAAGCCCGAGGGCCGCGTCTGCTTTGCGCTGGCAAACAGCACCGAGACCATCACCGAGACGAAGGACTTCGGCGCGCTCGGCCGCGGCAACGTCCGCGCCGCCGCGACACATCACGCGCTGGAACTGCTGCGCAGCGCGCTCTCCGACGACTGAGCCTCAGGCGGCGAGCGCCTGCGTCGCAGTGCGATAGGAGGCCGCCGCCCCTGCCGAGGTCGGCGTCGGCGCCAGAGATTTCGAGAAAACGGCGGTCTGGATCGCCTTCGCCTGCTGCATGCGGGTCGCCGTATCAGGCACCCGGCTGCGCGCTTCCATCGCGGCGCCCTCGGAGGTTTCCTTGGCACGCTCGGGCTTCGGCGCCATGGCCTCGTCCGAGCTCTGCGGTATCGGCTCCGCCCGGATGATCTCGATCCTGGGGGCGTGCTGCGCCAGCGACGGGCTGGCAGCGATGTTGGGGCTCTGCATCATTGACCCTCTGCGGTGTCACATTCGTCACCGCAGCTGATGTTTCCGAAATTTGTCTAAAATCTGACGGACCGCTGGGAACCGGGGGGCGTGGTTACCCCCGTGTTCAGACAGCTCATCTCTGCGCGCCGTAGAGCTCGGCCGCGCGCCGCTCGAAGGCGCGCACGATGCGCTGCATCGCCTCGTAGAAGAACATCCCCGCAGCGCCCTGCAGGATCCGGTTCTTGAACTC
Source organism: Salipiger sp. HF18 (assembly GCF_011806505.1). Lineage (NCBI taxonomy): Bacteria > Pseudomonadati > Pseudomonadota > Alphaproteobacteria > Rhodobacterales > Roseobacteraceae > Salipiger > Salipiger sp. HF18. The sequence continues at coordinate 3,460 of NZ_JAATOS010000289.1, forward strand.
GAAATCGACGAAGAAATGCACGTCGACGCCGCCCTCTGCCTTGTCCTCGAAATGCCATTTCGAGATCATGTGGCGGAACGGGCCATCGAGATACTCGGTGTCGATGCGCTTGTCCTCCGGCCACAGGGTCACCCGGCTGCCGAAGCGTTCGCGGAACACCTTGAACGAGATCACCAGATCCGCGTGCATCACCTCGTGGTCGCCCTTGTCCTCGCGCGAGCGGATGCGGGCAGCGGCGGTCCAGGGCAGGAACTTCGGATAAGACGCGACATCGGCCACGAGGTCGTACATCTGCTGGGCCGAATACGGCAGGTGCTTGGTCTCGGAATGGGTAGGCATGTCGGTCTTTCTAGCGTCTGTTTATCGCGTGACAATGGTTGAGCGTTTCTTCATATGCTGGGCCCGGCTTTTCAAGGGGGATGCCATGACTGAGCGGCCTTATGTCGTAGACGAGATGATCTCCGCCAAGGCGATCGCCGCCCGCATCGAGGCGCTGGCCCGCGAGATCGACCGCGAGTTCCGCGACACCGAGAAGCTGGTGGTCGTGGGTCTGCTGCGCGGCAGCTTCGTCTTCATCGCCGACCTGGTGCGGGAACTCGACCTGCCCGTCGAGGTGGATTTCCTCGAGGCTTCCTCCTACGGCGACGGCATGGAAAGCTCGCGCGAGGTGCGCATCCTCAAGGACCTGCGCTCGCCCATCGAGGGCCGCGACGTGCTGGTGGTCGAGGACATCGTAGACACCGGCTTCACCCTGAGCCACGTGCTGCGGCTGCTGCAGTCGCGCGAGCCCCGCAAGCTGCGCACCATCGCGCTGCTGGACAAGCCGGCGCGGCGCGAGGTGGCGCTCAAGGCCGACTGGACCGGGTTCGAGATCCCCGACGAGTTCGTGGTCGGCTACGGCATCGACTTCGCGCAGCGCAACCGCAACCTGCCCTTCATCGGCAAGGTCCGCTTCCCCGACGACGCCTGACATCCGGCAAAGCACCGGTGGGTGATCCCTGGTGCGCCCCGCGCCGTCCTGTGCCCTCGGGGTTATGCCGGACGGGCTCGCGATGTCCTGACGTTCGTTCACGAATAAGCGAGCATTCGCCAAGCAGGACAACCACGGGCTGTCAGCTCCGCCCGCAGATGCGCGTCAGGATTGACGCGCAAGCTACTGAAAACACGTCAATTCCCCGACAGATCCCGCGACCTACATACTCCGCCCGCCGCACCCGCCGCTTTCCGCTGCGGAAATTAGGTGATTGTCACATCACGGCGTGGCGGCAAGTCTAGGCTCGTCTCGTCCGGGGGCCTGTCGGCGCCGGGACGATCTGCCTGCTAGCCACCCTAGCCTCACGCGAAAACGTCACAGGGAGAATTCCATGATCCGCATGTCCACCGGCCTCGCCGTCCTTGCCATCTGCGCCGCCGGCGCCGCCGCCGCGCAGGATGCCACCGCCCAGCTCAAGGCACGTCAGGGCCAGTTCTGCATCCTCGCCATCAACCTCGGCATTCTCGGCGACATGGCGCAGGGCAAGACCGAGTACGACGCCGAGGCCGCGCAGGCGGCGGCCGACTCGCTGGTGGGCGTGTCGATGGTGAACCAGGCACCGCTCTGGCCCGAGGGCAGCTCGGAGATGGACATAGACAACACCCGCGCGAAAGCCGAGATCTGGGACGACTTCGACGATTTCGCCTCGAAATGGGGCGCCCTGGGCGAGGCCGCGGCCTCGATGCAGACCGTCGCGGGCAACGGCGCCGAGGCGCTCGGCCCGGCGATGGGCGGTCTCGGCGGCGCCTGCAAG
>NZ_JAATOS010000028.1:0-23614 GCF_011806505.1 Salipiger sp. HF18
GTGATCCCCTGCCCCAGCTCGCTGTCATCGCCCTGAAGCCCGGCGGTCTGGTCAAGCAGCATCCGGTCGGGCGGGTTGCTGAGCAGCAGCCCGAGGAAATTGTAGAGATCCGCGCGCAGGCGGTCTTCCTCGGCGACCCGGACGGTCTGTGCGGTCTCGGTCATGCGGGGCGTCCTTCGTCGAACTGGAATTGCATCCGCCGGAACCGGGGCGGAAGGATGTCGGCGGCGGGCTCGTCCTCGACCGCGTCGGCGGGCGGGACCGGCTCGGCCATGGTCATCTGCGTCGGAGGCTCGGGCAGCGGTGCGGGCGCGTCAGTGGCGAGCTCGACCTCGGGCTCTGCTTCTGCCACTTCGGGTATCTTCTCGGCGACCTCCTGCACGCGCTCCGCGAACCCACGGCCGACCTGGTAGAGGGTCTGCATCCCCTCCTTCACCACGGCGGCGTCAGTGAAATCGTCCTCGTAGTCGTTGAGCCCGTCGAGGCAGGCGAGCACCGGGTTCGAGCGCCACAGCGTGCGCAGCGCCCGTCGCTTGAGCCGCTGCGGCAGCTGCGACGCGAGGAAGCGCTGAAGCTCCTCGCCACCGACGAGGCTTTCCGGCTCGGGCAGGCCCAGCTCGGCCAGCAGCTCTTCGTCGCTGCGCACCTCGAGCTCGGCTTCGGTCTTCGCGGCGTCGGCGGCGGCGACCGCCTCGGCCTCGGCGCGTTCCTCGGCGGCGACCGCCTCGCGGCGGCGGGACCAGAAGCCGCTCATTGCATCCGCCTCCGTTGCAGCGCGGGCGAGGCGTAGACGTCCCCTACCCCGCCGATGCGCGGATCGCCGATGCCGTCCTCGACCTTGTCGACCCGCTCGCGGTGCCGGCGGCGCTTCACGAATTCCTCGTCCTCGTGGAAGAGCTCGACGAAGTCGCGCACCCAGGCCTCGATGCCCGGGGTCATGGCGACCTTCTCGACCAGCTCCTCGCCGGTATCGCAGTAATCCTGCGCCTCGTAGGGCGAGGCGGTGACGAGCAGGATCTCGAACGGCGTGTCGGGGGTGCCGGGCATCTGGCGCATGATCACGTAGAGGCAGGGCACCTGCGCGCCGAGCCCGTGGACATAGGCCTCGGTCTCGGCCCCGAAGAGCTCGAGCGTTGCGGTCCCGGCGTGGAACTCGACCACGTCGCCCTCGCGCCGCAGCTCGCGCCAATGCGCGTCGCCGGCGCCCGGCAGGATCGACGTCGCCTTCCAGGCATACTTCGCCCAGCGGGTCACCCCCGGCTGCCGTTTGACAACGACACCGATCGGCATGGACCGATAAGGTTTCTGTTCCTGGGTCACGGGGCCTCCTGCGTGAGGGCCCAAGATGGAGCTTTCGGCTGAATCGCGAAAGGGGGATCCTTGATCTGTCGGTAAAATCTCCGCGCGGTCGGCCTTTCTGGCCAGCCCGACCGGGCCACTTTCGGCGAAAGGGACATTTTGTCCATCTTGACTAATTTGCTCTGATTTCGGCGACAAATCGCTTACCCTGCGGAACCCGGCGAATCACCTGCGCCGATTGGCCTTCAGCGTCTGCCGAAGTCCCTTGAAATCCGGTTGAAGCCGTGCCCATTCGGACGCTAGCCTTTCGGCGCACCAGCGCCGGACCGGGCCCGAAACGGGCCCCAGCCAATGGGGGAAAGCATGCCCAAGACATTGATAACATGCGATTGTCTGGGAAGCCAGACGATCGACGCCGAGGCCCTCTCCAAGGCCACCGGACACGCGGTCGCCCCCCCCTGTTCGGCGCTCTGCACCACCCAGATCGCCCGCGCGGCAACCGCCATGACCGGCCCGGACGCGGCGGACACGATTATTTGCTGCACCCAGGAGGCCCGCACCTTCGAGGCGCTGGCTGAGGAACTCGACGTCGCCCCCCCTGCCCTGCTCGACCTGCGCGACCGCGCCGGATGGTCCGCCGATCCCGCCCCGAAACTGGCCAAAATGTCCGCCCTCGCCGCCGAGGCCGCCCTGCCCGCCCCCGCCGGCCGGATGCTTGACGTGATCTCCGAGGGGCTGTGCCTCGTGCTCGGATCCACCGAGGTGGCGCTTGCCGCCGCCGAGCAGCTCAAGGACCATCTGGGGGTGACGGTGCTGCTGGAGGATGCCGCCGAGATCCCCGACACCCGCGCCTATGACGTTGTGGTGGGCCGCCTGCGCCGCGCGTCCGGCGCGCTGGGGCAGTTCGAGGTGGTCATCGACGCGCTGCAGCAGGTCGTGCCCGGCGGGCGCGGCGGCTTTGCCCTGACCGAGCCGCAGGACGGCGGGCGCAGCCAGTGCGACATCGTCCTCGACCTGCGCGGCGGACAGCCGCTGTTCCCCGCCCACGAGAAACGCGAGGGCTACCTGCGCGCCGATCCGACCCACGCCCCCGCCGTGGGCGCCGCGATCCTCGCCGCCTCGCACCTCGTCGGCACCTTCGAGAAGCCGCTCTACATCCGCGCCGAGCCGCTGCTCTGCGCCCATTCCCGCGCCGGGCAGACCGGCTGCACCCGCTGTCTCGATCTCTGCCCCACCGGCGCCATCCTGCCTGACGGCGATCACGTCACCATCGACCCGATGATCTGCGCCGGATGCGGCGCCTGCTCCGCCGCCTGCCCCTCAGGCGCGGTGAGCTACGACGCGCCGCCGGTGGACCTGACGATGCGCCGGGTGCAGATCCTTGCCAAGGCGTTCCTCGACGCCGGGGGCCACGCCCCGCGCCTGCTGGTACACGATGCCCATGGCGCCGAGATGGTGCGGCTTTCGGCCCGCCACGGCCGCGGCCTGCCCGCCGACGTGATCCCGCTCGAGCTGCCCGCCATCGGGGCCTTCGGTCATGCCGAGGCGCTGGCCGCGCTGGCCGCCGGCTTCGCCTCGGTCACGCTGCTGCCCGGCCCCGGTGCGGACCGCGACGCGGTTGCCGCGCAGGTGGCGCTGGCCTCGGCCATCGCGGGCGAAAGCCGCATCGCGGTGCTCGACACGCCCGACCCCGACGCCATGTCCGACACGCTCTACGGCGGAGAGTCCCCTGCCCCGCTGGCAAGCCCCGTGCGCCCGATGGGCACCCGCCGCCAGATCGCCCGTCAGGCGGCCCGCGCGCTGCATCCCGAGGGCGGCATCCTGCCCCTTCCCGCAGGCGCGCCCTATGGCGCCGTGATGGTCGACACCGGCGCCTGCACGCTCTGCCTCTCCTGCGTGTCGCTCTGCCCCTCGGGGGCGCTTGGCGACAACCCGGACCTGCCGCAGCTCCGCTTCCAGGAAGACGCCTGCCTGCAATGCGGGATCTGTGCCACCGTCTGCCCCGAGGACGCGATCACGCTCGACCCGCGATTCAACCTTGACGAGAGTGCGCTTTCGCAGGAGGTCCTGAACGAGGAAGAGCCCTTTGCCTGCATCGAATGCGGCAGCCTCTTCGGCGTGAAGTCCACCATCGACCGGATCACCGAGAAGCTGCGAGGGCATTCGATGTTCGCCGACGGTGAGCGGCTGCGCATGATCCAGATGTGCGATGACTGCCGCATCAATGCGCAGTATCACAACCAGAACAACCCGCTGACCGGGCCCGAGCGTCCGCGTCCCCGCACCACCGACGACTACCTGTCCAAGCGGCGCGACCACTGACCCGCGCCCCGAACCGGAGAGATCCCGATGAGCGACGATTTCAACATGTCGATGCGCAAGTTCCTGAAGCAGGTCGGCGTGACCTCGCAGCAGGCCATCGAAGAGGCCGTGCGCAAGGCCGAGGCCAGTGGCGGCAGCTTTCCCGTCAAGGCCGTGATCACCATCCCCGAGCTTGGCCTCACCCATGAGGTCACCGGCGAGATCACCGCCCCCGACGCCGGGGACGACGCGCAAGCATGACCCCTGCGCCCCTGACCCGCGACGCGGTGCTCGTCGCGCTGAAGACCGTGGACGATCCCGTCGCCGGTGGCGACATCGTGGCGAGCGGCGTTATGCGCGCGCTCAACGTCTCGGCCGAGGGCGCCGTGCGCTTCGTGCTCGAGATCGCGCCGCGCCACGCCGAGACCTACACCGCCGTGAAGACCCGCGCCGAGGAGGTGCTGCGCGCCCTGCCCGGCGTCACCGCCGTCTCCATCGTGCTGACCGGCCACACGGAAAAGGCCCCTCCCCCGGATCTCAAGCCGCAGCGCGCGGCCGAGCCCAAGGGCCCGCAGAAGGTGCCCGGCATCGACCGCATCCTCGCCATCGCCAGCGGCAAGGGCGGCGTCGGCAAGTCCACCGTCTCGGCCAACCTCGCCGTGGCGCTGGCCCAGCAGGGCCGCCGCGTCGGGCTGCTCGATGCCGATTTCTACGGCCCCAGCCAGCCGCGGATGCTGGGCGTCTCGGGCCGCCCGGCGAGCCCTGACGGCAAGACCATCCTGCCGATGCGCAACCATGGCGTCACCATGATGTCGATCGGCCTCATGACCAACGACGACCAGGCCGTGGTCTGGCGCGGGCCGATGCTCATGGGTGCGCTGCAGCAGATGCTGACCCAGGTGCAATGGGGGGCGCTCGACGTGCTGATCGTCGACCTGCCGCCCGGCACCGGCGACGTGCAGATGACGCTCTCGCAGAAGGCGCAGGTGGACGGCGCGATCATCGTCTCGACCCCGCAGGACGTGGCGCTTCTGGACGCGCGCAAGGGCATCGACATGTTCCAGCAGCTCAAGGTGCCGCTGGTCGGCATGATCGAGAACATGAGCACGCACATCTGCTCGGCCTGTGGTCACGAGGAGCACGTCTTCGGCCATGGCGGTGTCGCCGCCGAGGCAGCCAAGCTCGGCGTGCCGCTGCTGGCCGAGATCCCGCTCGACCTGCAGATCCGCCTCGCCGCGGACGGGGGTGCGCCCATCGCGATCAGCCAGCCCGACAGCGCGCAGGCGCAGGCCTTCCACGACATCGCCCGCGCGCTCGTCGCGAAAGGCGTGGCATGAGCACCGAGGCGCTCAGCTTCCCGCCGCTGATGTATGGTGAGCCGGTCGCAGCGGATGCCTTCGACCACGCCTGCATGAAGGCGACCATGGGCTGCGATGCCGGCATGGTCGCCTATGCCACAGGGCAGAACCGCATGGAGGCCGCGCTGGTGCTTGCCCCCGAGGTGCCGCTGATGCGCGCCATGACGGTGCTGCCAATCTGCGGCGTGGGGTTCCAGAACGCGCTCGGCGCGCTCGCCCCGCCCGAGGTCGCGGTGCATCTCGGCTGGGACGGCACGCTCTACCTCAACGGGGCGCGCTGCGGCGGCTTCCGCTGCCGCGCCTCCTCGCGCATTCCGCAGACGGTGCCTGACTGGCTCGTGGTAGGCTTCACCCTGCCCCTCTGGCCCGAGTCGGACAACCCCGGCAACACCCCCGACCAGACCACGCTCTTCGGCGAAGGCTGCCCCGACGTGCACCCGCCGCAACTGGTCGAGGCCTGGGCCCGGCACACGCTGCACCACCTCAACCAGTGGGAACAGGACGGCCCCCGCGCGCTGCACGCAGAGTGGCGCGGCCTGGCGCGGGACATCGGCGAGGACGTCACCCGCGACGGTCGCAGCGGCACCTTCCTCGGCGTGGACGAGGACTTCGGCATGCTGCTGCGCGACGAGACCGGCACCACCCACCAGATCCCGCTGACCACCCTTCTGGAGCAGTCGCCATGAGCCAGGCCGCCCCCCTGCATCTCGCCCGCGCCATCCATTTCGACGAAAGCGACACCCGCGTCTTCGCGAGCCCCGCGCGCACCGGCGAATGGTGCCTCTCGGGCGGCTTCGAGTTCTCGGACTGGACCGAGGGCGATCTCGCCGGCAAGGCGCGGCAGGCGTTCTCGAACGGCTGGCTCGGGCTCGAGACCTTTGGCCGTGTGACCTTCGTGGCCGTGACCCAGATCGAGCCCGGAGAACTCGAGGCGCTGACCGCGCGTCTCGCCGAGCATTTCGTCACCTACTACGGTGCCCCATCGGCCGAGGCCGCACGACCCGTCGCCGCCGAGGAGCTTGCCCAGATGGCCGGGCTCTGCGCCGACCACGCGCCGAACACGCTGCTCACCGTCGCCCGCGAACTGACCCCCGCAGGTGTGCGCGAGGCCTACAGGGTGATCGAACCGCAGGCTGCCGAGCTCGATCTTTTCGCGGTCCATGGCTCGCTCGACGAACCGCACGATCACGACCACTAAGCCGCTTTCCCGGGAAATTGCCCATGGGCAATTATTTCCCACGGGCAATTTCACCAATGCAAAGGGCCGCGCAGTCATCTGCGCGGCCCTTGTCGTTTCAGCCCCTTGCGGGCTGGATCAGTTGGCGTTCTCGCCCGCGTTGAAGACGAAAAGCTGCTCGCCCGCGATCTCGTAGCCGTTGATCAGCTCCTTGGCGCGGTCCGACACCAGCCATGCCTCGAGCTTGTCGACCAGCTCGGTCTGACCGTGCTCGTGCTTCTCGGGGTTCACCGGGATGTAGGCGTACTGGTTGAAGAGCACCGGGTCACCCGCGAACAGCAGCCCGAGGTCCGCCTTGTTGCCGAAGTTCAGCCAGCTCGCGCGGTCCGAAAGGATGTAGCCGTTCATGCCCGCGGCGGTGTTGAGCGCGGCGCCCATGCCCTGGCCAACGGCGTTGTACCAGTCACCGAACCCCTCGACATCGAGCCCGGCGTCCTTCCAGAGCGCCAATTCCATCTTGTGGGTGCCGCTGTCATCGCCACGGCTCACGAAGGCAGACTCCGTGCTGGCGATGTCCTGCAGAGCCTCCACGGCGGTCTCGTCGTCGGCGATGCCCGCGGGGTCGTCGGAAGGCCCTATGAGGACGAAATCGTTGTACATGATCTCGGTGCGGTGGGTGCCGTAGCCACCCTCGATGAAGGCCTCTTCGGCGGGACGCGAGTGTACGAGGATCGCGTCGACGTCGCCGGACTCACCCAGCTTGATGGCCTGGCCCGTGCCGACGACCAGAAGCTGGACCTCGAGCCCGAGGTCCTTCTGGATCTCGGGCAGCAGCACCTCGGCGAGACCGGAGTTGTTGAAGGAGGTCGTGACGGCCATCTTCATCACGTCCTGTGCCTGCGCGGCACCTGCGACCGCGACCAGCGCGGCGCTCAGAAACAGTTGCTTCATCATTCGACGATATCTCCCTTCAGAAATGCCCGTGCCTGCGGCGTATCGGGCGCCGTAAAAAACGTGGATGCGGGGCCGTTCTCGTGGATGCGCCCCTGCAGCAGAAACAGAACTTCGTCGGCAAGGCGCCGGGCCTGACCCATGTTGTGGGTCGACATGACCAGCCGGGTGCCCCGGTCGCGGGCGGCCAGCAGGATCTCCTCGATCTCGCGCATGGCGCGCCCGTCGAGCGACGCGCAGGGCTCATCGAGGAACAGCACGTCCGGCTCGATGATCAGCGCGCGGGCCAGCGCGAGCTTCTGCTGCTCGCCGCCGGACAGGACCGGCGCGTAGCGGTTCAGCACCTCGCCAAGACCGACACGCCGGGCCCAGTCTGCCGCGCGCGCCTGCGCCTCCTTGCGGGCCACGCCACGGATCTGCAGCGGATAGGCGATGTTCTCGGCCACGGTGCGGCGCAGCATCACGGGGCGCTGGAACACGAAGGCCTGCGCGTGGCGCGCATCCTCGAGCGGACAGGCCCAGTCGATGCGCCCCTCGGCAAGCCGTTCGGTCCCGTGCAAGAGGCTCAGGAGGCTGGTTTTCCCGGCGCCGTTCGGACCGATCACCACGGTGATGCCGGCGCCTTCGATGCGCAGGTCGACGGGCCCCACGATCGTGCGGCTGCGACGACGCCCGACGGCACCGTCAACGGTGAGGGGGAGAAGACGGCTCACCAGCGATCTCCGCGCTCGGTGCGGCTCAGCCAGTGGATCGACAGGTTCACCACGACGGCGATGCCGATCAGCACGAAGCCGAGCGCCAGTGCAAGGCCGAAGTCACCCTTGCCGGTCTCGAGCGCGATGGCCGTGGTCAGCACCCGCGTCGCGTGGTCGATGTTGCCGCCGACGATCATGATCGCGCCGACCTCGCCGATGGCGCGGCCAAAGCCCGCCAGCGAGGCGGTCAGCAGCGCGCGCCGGGAATCCCAGAGCAAAGTCCGGATCTTCTGCCATTGCGTCACGTTCATCGAGATCAGCAGGTCATGGTACTCGGCCCAGAGTTCGCGCAACGACTGGTGCGCGACCGAGGCGATCAGCGGCACGATGATGATGGTCTGCGCGACGATCATCGCCGTTGGCGTGAACAGCAGCCCCAGCACCCCGAGCGGCCCCGAGCGCGACAGGACCACGTAGACGACAAGCCCCACGACCACCGGCGGCAGGCCCATGAGCGCGTTCAGGATCGCGATGATCCAGCGGCGCCAGCGGAAGCGCTTCACCGCGAGAAGCGCCGCGAGGGGCAGGGCGATGACTGAGGCCACGAGCAGGGCAGAGAGCGTGACCCTGAGCGAGCGAAAGGCGATTTCGGCCAGTTCAGGGTCGAAAGTGACCACCAGCCAGAAGGCCTGAGAAAACCCGCTCCACAGATCGACCATCGGTCGATGCTCCTCCCTCGTCCCGCGCGAGGCGCGGTTTCGTGCCAAATTCGGTGGCACAGTGTCAGGATCGCCGCTGGCGTGCCAGTCCCGCGCACCGGAATTCGGTGCTGCGGGCCAAACTGTCCAGAATTTCGTGAGTTGTCCCACAGTCATGGACAAAATGTCCGTGAGGCCGGGGAAGGGCCGGAATTGCCCGTGGGCAATTCCCGAGGGGCAGGGGACTCAGCCCTCTGACCGGCTGTCGAGATAGGCCGCGAAGGCCTCTTCCAGCGCCTCGCGCGGGAGCGTGTCGTCGAAGCTCATGGTGACCTTGCCGGCCTTGGTCTGGACCCGCAGCCCGGCACCGAAGACGGCCTTTTCGACGGGCACCGCGGGCTCGGCCGGCCGGGCCGCGCGGGTGAGACGCCGCATGACGCTCGCCGCATCGACGAAGCTGCCGCGCCCCTCGCGGGCGGCCTGCTGTTCGCGCCCGATGGCGGCGGCCTCGGCCATGATCGCGGCGCTGCTCTCGGCGGCGCCCAGCAGGGGTTTCAGCTCGCGCGCGTTGCGCTCGCGGATCTCGCGGACATTGGGGAAGGCGGCGATGACCACGTCCGGCAGCTTGGCGAGCTGCAGGTAGCGCGAGAGCCAGGGCTGGCTGACCTCGAGCCGCTCGGCCATGGCCTTTTGCCGCCCACCGTAATAGCGCGCGACGGCGTCGGCGTAGTCGATTGCCCGCTCGTAGTCCGAGATGTCCTCGCGGTCGCGGTTCTCGATGTCGGCGAGACGGAAGGCCTCTTCGTCGGTGAGATCGCGCACCTCGATCAGGTAGCGGAACTGCGGGTAATTGTTGGCGCGCAGCCAGCTCACAGCGAAATGGCGACGCGCGCCGCAGATCACCTCGTAGTCGAACCCGGGCTCGGCCGAAGGCCGGACGATGGCGGGAAACTCCTGCTTGCCCTGCGCGCGGATGCCGTCGATCAGGTCACGGCAACTGTCCTCGGTCAGCAGCGAGTATTCCCGGTTGTGCCGCTCCCACATGCGGCAGCGGGCCGGGTCGACCCAACGCAGGGTCTTTTCCTCGATCTCGCCCGAGAGCCGCTCGCTGATCGTGGTCGAGCGCTTGAGGAACCGCGCGCTGCCCGCGTCATGGTCGGAGGCGGGTTTCGGCGCCGCCGGGGCAGAGGGCTCGTCGAGCCCGCTCAGGACGTCGTCGAAGATCGCGTCGTGTTTGCCGTGCTTGCGGGTCATAGCAGTCCCTCCTTGCGCAGCTGCGCGTGATGACTGGGCCAGGTCTTGCGGATGAGGATCTCGATCTCGCGCCCGACCGCGTCGAGATAGGCCCGGCAGCGCTTGTGGGTGTCGGTGCGCGTGGCGGCGCCGGTGAGCTCGTAGACCGTGCTGAGGTTCGCCGTCGCGTTGTCGATCTCGGCGCTGTCCTTGAGCACGGCCTGCAGCATGTCCATCGGGAACACCGCGTCCATCATCCGCTTGATCGCCACATGCGCCGACTTGCTGTCGTTCATCTTGGTCGCGAGGATCTTGACGAAGGCGTAGTCACGGGGACCACCGGCGCGGGCGAGTTCGTTGAGCGTGGCGCCCAGCATCTTGAGGAAATGCGCCGTCGAGCCGAAGTCGATGTTGTTGGGCGGGGCCGGGATCACCAGCGCCTCGGCCGCGCGCAGCACCGAGAGCGACAGCATCCCCAGCGCGGGCGGCGGATCGAGCAGGATGACGTCGAACCGGTCCTTGATCGTCTCTATTCCAGTCCGAAGCCGGTCGAGCACGAATGTCTGCTCGCGTGCCATGCGGGCGGCAAACTCGTATTCCGCGTCGTAGAGACCGAGGTTTGCGGGGATCAGCGCGACGTTCGGCCAGTAGGTCGAGCGCAGCGCATAAGAGAGGTCGGGCGGGCCGCCGTGGCGGAAGAACGGATAGAGCGTGTCCTCTTCCTCGTCGACATCCACGTCCGGGTTCAGCCCGAAGATCGAGGTGGTCGAGGCCTGGCTGTCGCAGTCGATGACGCAGACCCGGTAGCCCTTGAGCGCGAGGTACTGCGCAAGGTGGCAGACGGTGGTGGACTTGCCCACGCCGCCCTTGAAGTTCTGGATCGCGAGGACCATCGCGGGATCCGAGGGAGCGCGGTAGGGCAGGGTGCCGAACACCTGCCGCATCCGGTTCACGTCGGCGAGGCTGTAGCCGGTGCGCCGCCCGGTCTGCGGGTCCTTCTCGGGCTCGGGCAGGCGCCCGTCGGCTTCGGCATCCCGTATCAGCTTTTCACTGCGGCCCACCATCTCGGCGGCGCGGCGCACGTTGAACTGGAGATCCAGTGATTTCTGGTTGCCCGGGGCGTAGAGCCTGTCGCGCAGCCGGTTGATGACGGTCGATGCCCGGGTCGCGAGACGATCGAGCTCGTCGAGGGACACCGTGGGAAGGGCGGACTGCTCCATTTCATCCTCTTCTTGGGACTGGGTCGAAGGCGCGGGACCTGCGTGTTCGCTCGAATCATGGCCCGTCCGGCCTCTGCGCTCAAGTGCGAATAATTCGGGGATCTGGCCGAAAAAGCGGAAATCTCGGGTAGTGGGTCGGATGATCGGAAACCATGTGCTCAAGATCGTGTTTCCGATCTTTTCTCAGCCGATTCAACCGATCTTGCCCAAACTGTAAGGGTTTTGGCTGACGGAGTCCGTTTTGCCGCATCCGGAGGGGCCCGACACCCGGATTTTCCACACCCTGCCTGACCCTGCTGTTCTGGATTCTAGGTGTTCTATCTTCGTCACCGACAACCCGATGATATTGCGTGACTATTCCGGGATAACCTTACATCCTGGGCTGTCTTGGCTTACCTCTCGGGATGCGAGCTCATACGTTCCGGGAGGCGAAAGCTTACGGATTGGATGGGGCCTTATTCTTACCTTTTGGGTGACTTTCGCCACCGACTCAAACCCCTTGATTTACTGCCTGTTTTTAAAGGACTTCGCGAATCGGACCGGGGAGGGGGAGGCACACAAAGCTTACGTTTCGGGTGCTGGACGGATCGGGGGGCCTCTGATAGCTTACATCGCAACGAATACAAAAGTATGAGCAGACAGGTAACGCAATGGCGCAGCGACCGGCGTCTCCGAAACCATATCGCACCATCGAGGCCCGGCCAAACGCCGAAAGCCTGATCAAGCCCGGAGAGCTGGTGGACCTCGTCGAGGTCACGCCGCTGACGCTTGCCGACCGGCGCATCTACAACCAGCTGCTCGAGAATGCGTGGGACGCCATCGACAAGCCGGTGACGCATGTGATCTCGAAATCCGACCTGCGCGGATCGCACAATTCCAACGACCGGGTGGGCGAGACCATCGAGCGGCTGATGTCGGCCATCGTCAAGGTGCGCGTCACCCGTGATGGCGAGGACGCCATCGAGCGGGTGCAGCTTCTGGGCGGCAACATCGAGACCACGCGCCGCGACGGGCTCTTGGAATACGAGATCCCGCAGCGGCTGCGGCGGATCATCAAGGACAGCACCGTGTTCGCCCGGCTGCAGCGCGAGGTCATGTTCGCGCTCAGCTCGAAATACGCGCTGACGCTCTACGAAATGATCCAGAAACGCGGCAACCTGCGCTACCGCAGCTCGGAGAAGTTCTCGCTCGAGGACCTGCGCGGCATCCTCGGGGTTTCGAAGGGCAAGCTGACCTCGTGGTCGAACCTCAAGCTGCGCGCCATCGACCCGGCGCTGGCCGAGGTCAACGCGCTGTCGGATTACGTGGTCGAGATTGCGCCGCTCAAGACCGGGCGGCGCGTCACCCATGTCGAGCTGCGCTGGTGGCGCAAGGACGAGGGCGGCAGCGCGCAGGTGGAGCGCGAGCTCAGCTTTTCGAAGGTCGGCCGCAAGGCGCGGATCAGCGGCAGCGAGGAAGTGGTGACCGAACCCAAGGCCCGGCCCGCATGGCTCGACACCCGCGGACCCGCGCTCCGGACCGAGACCTACGAGACCGCGCGCCTGCGCTACCCGGGGTACGACATCTACCATGTCGAGGGCGAATGGCGCGCCTGGGCGAAGGACCGCGAAGAGGCGCGCGATCCCGACCGCGCATTCCTCGCTTTCTTCCGCACCTTCGTCGAGAAGAACCCGCTGTGACCGGACTGCGCGACCGGGCGCGCCGCATGCTGTCCTCGGTCCGGCTGCGGTTGCTCGTCCTCGCGCTGGCGCCGCTCATCATCCTGATGCCGCTGCTGCTGCTCATCGGCATGGCGCGCTGGACCGCGGATTACGACGCGCTGCTGATCGCCAACGTCGAGAGCGACCTGCGCATCGCCGACCAGTACCTGACCCGCATGATGGAGAACGCCAGCGGCCAGCTGCAGGCCACCGCCCGCACGGTCAGGTTCGCCGAGGTGCTCGCCAGCACGTTCGAAGAGCAACATCGCTTCTTCACCGAATCCCGCGGGTCGCTCGGCTTCGATTTTCTCTACTACCTGCCCTCTGCCGCCGCCAAGGCCCCGGGCGAGGACTGGCCTGTCATCGCGCAGGCGATGCAGGGCAAGGCCACGGCCCAGATCGACCTTATGTCCGCGGAACAGCTCGATGCACGCACGCTCGGGCTCGCCGTTCAGGCCCGGATCAACGAGCTGCCGGGCAGGGGGGAGGCAACGACGCAGGTCGAGACGCGCGGCATGGTGCTGCACGCCGCCAGCCCTGTGGTTCGGAACGGTGAACGCGTCGGCGTTCTGGTGGGGGGCGTGCTGCTCAACCGCAACCTCAAGTTCATTGACGACATCAACGAGCTCGTCTTCCTCAACCCGGTGACGGGCGGCGACCGCAAGGGCACGGTAACGGTGTTCCTTGACGACCTCCGGATCTCGACCAACGTCAGTCTCTTCGAGGGGCGCCGCGCCATCGGCACGCGCGTCTCGGAGGCGGTGCGGCATCAGGTGCTGGAGGAGGGCAAGATCTGGCTCGACCGCGCCTTCGTGGTCAACGACTGGTATATCTCCGGCTACCTGCCGCTGCACGACAGCTTCGGCGAGCGGGTCGGGATGCTCTACGTGGGCTTCCTCGAGGCGCCCTTCAACGCCGCCAGGCGTGCCGCCTATTTCTGGATGATCGGCGCCTTCGTGGCGGTTCTGCTGCTCTCCGCGCCGGTGTTCCTGTGGATGGCGCGCGGGGTCTTCACCCCGCTCGAGGCGATGACGCAGGTGATGCGGCGGGTGCGGGCCGGGGATCTGACGGCGCGCATCGGGCCGACCCGCAAGCGCGACGAGGTCGCGCAGGTGGGCGCGCATCTCAATGACCTGCTGGAGCAGGTGCAGGACCGCGACCGGCGGCTGCGGGCCTGGGCCGACGAGCTGAACGCCCGCGTCGACCAGCGCACCGCCGAGCTGCGCGAGGCCAACGACAAGCTCGAACAGGCGTTCCACCAGCTGGTCACGCGAGAGAAGCTGGCCTCGATCGGCGAGATCACCGCCGGCGTCGCGCATGAGATCAACAACCCGATCGCG
This sequence comes from Salipiger sp. HF18, assembly GCF_011806505.1. Classification (NCBI taxonomy): domain Bacteria; kingdom Pseudomonadati; phylum Pseudomonadota; class Alphaproteobacteria; order Rhodobacterales; family Roseobacteraceae; genus Salipiger; species Salipiger sp. HF18. Next base: position 13,973 of record NZ_JAATOS010000028.1, read on the forward strand.
GTGATTCAGGGCAATGTCGACGTGATCCGCGAGGTGCTCGGTCGCGAGGCCGAGGACGTCCGCACCGAGCTCGACCTGATCGACGACCAGGTGCGCCGGATCGACACCATCGTGGGCAAACTGCTGAAATTCTCCCGCCCCGGGGACTACGGCACCTTCGCCAGCGAGGTGCCTCTCGAGCCGGTGCTGCGCGATTGCCTGGTGCTGGTCGAGCATGTGGTCACCCGCGCCCATGTCGCCGTGCGCACCGAGTTCGCCGACGTGCCCCCGGTGCGGGTCGAGCCGGGCGAGCTGCAGCAGGTGGTGGTGAACCTGATCGTCAACGCCGTGCAGGCGATGGGCGAGGCGGGCGAGCTCTTTCTCACGCTCGGGCCCGAGACGCGCAACGGCCGCGCGGGCGCGGCGTTGCGGGTGCGCGATACCGGGCCGGGGGTGGCGGAAAGCTCGATTCACGCCGTGTTCGACCCGTTTTTCACCACCAAGCAGGGCGAGGGCACCGGGCTCGGTCTCTCGATCTCGCAGAGCCTGATCCAGCGGGCCGGGGGGCTCATTTCCGTGCGCAACGTCACCGACGAGGCGGGCACGGTCACCGGCGCGGAATTCACCGTCTGGCTGCCCGAGGCGGCGGCCTGACCATGGACAGGGCGCAGCGCGCGGATTAGCAAGACAGCATGGATGTGACCGCCGAACTCGATGCCGTGGGGCTGCTCTGCCCCTTGCCCGTGCTCAAGGCACGCAAGCGCCTGTCCCAGCTCGCGACCGGCGAGGTGCTGCGCATCCTCGCCGATGATCCGGCGGCGGTGATCGACGTGCCGCATTTCTGCACCGAAGCCGGGCACGAGCTCTTGTCGATGCAGGACGAGGGCGCGGTGCAGATCTACCTCGTCCGGCGGGGCTGAGCGGCTCTAACGCAGCCCAAAACCCTCGTAAGGCAGGAACCGCACGGGGCTTCCGGGAGCGATCTCGACAGCCTCGTCGGGCAGCTCGACCAACCCGGTCGCCCAGGATAGCCCGCTGATCCGGCCCGAGCCTTCCGACGCAAACACCTCGGCCCGTCCCTCGGCATCGAGCCGGGCGCGCAGGAACTCGCGCCGTCCCGGCTTCTTGCGCTTGGAGAAGGCGGCGGGGACGGTGAAGCCCTGCGCCTCGGTCCAGCCCGCGCCCGCCAGCAGCGACAGGGCAGGGCGGGCGAAGATCAGCGCGCAGACAAGTGCTGCCACCGGGTTGCCCGGCAGGCCGAAGACCGGCGTGCCGTTCCACATGGCAAGCGCCAGCGGCCGGCCCGGTTTCAGCGCGATCCGCCAGCTCGAGAGCGTGCCGCGCGCGCGCAGAAGGGCAGAGACATGGTCCTCGTCCCCGGCCGAGGCCCCGCCGGAGGTCAGGATGACGTCGCACTCCTTCGCAGCCGTGTCGAGCCGGGCGGCGATCAGCGCCTGATCGTCTCGAACGTGGCCCAGATCGACCGGCGCATAGTCCCAGCCCTCGGCCAGCGACAGCAGCATCGGGCGGTTGGCGTCCCAGATCTGGTGGGGCAGGGCGGGCTCGGCGGGGCTCGGGACGATCTCGTCGCCGGTCGAGAGCACACCCACCCGCAGCTTCCGCTGCACCGTCACCTCGCCCAGCCCGAGCGCCGAGAGCAGCGCGAGGTCGGGCGCGCGCAGCCGGTGCCCGGCGGGCAGGGCAGGGGAGCCCTCGGTGACGTCCTCGCCCGCCTTGCGGGTGTTGGCGCGGAGCTTTACCGGCCCGTCGAAGGCGACGTTCGTGGCGTTGACCGCGCAATCCTCTTCGAGCACCACGGTGTCGACGCCCTCGGGCAGGATTGCCCCGGTGAGGATGCGCACGGCGTGGCCCGCAGGCACCGCGCCCTCGAAAGGCTGCCCGGCGGCGGCACGGCCCGCGACCAGCGGCAGGCGCTGCACGCCTTCGCCGGTCGCCTCACGGGCGAAGCCGTAGCCGTCGACCGCGGAATTGGGCCGAGGCGGGTTGGACCGGCGCGCGACGGCGGTCTCGGCCAGCACCTGCCCGCGGGCGGCGTGGGTGGCGCAGGTCTCGGTCCCGGTGACCGGGCGCAGGACCGATTTGAGCCGGGACAGAGCCTCATTGACCGGCACCCAGGCCACGCCCTGCGGCATGGCGAAACAATCGTCGCGCAGGCGCGGCGGGGTCAGATCGCCGGACGCGGCCTCGGAAGGCGCGGCCACCACCAGCCCAAGATCTGCGAGGATGAAATCGGCAATGGCGCCGGTGTCGTCGATATCGAAGCGGGGCAGGGGGCTTTCGACCGGCGCATCCGAGGCGATCGCCCGGACGCTGTTGTTCTCGGCAGAAAGCAGCGCCTTGCCGGTCTCGGCCCGGTGCGCCTCGATCTTGGGATGCGGCGCGGTCTTGTAGCCCTCGACCAGCACCACATCGGCGGGCGAGAGCCGCGCCAGCAACGCCTCGAGCGGCGGCTCGGGCGCATCGCGGAGCTCGGCCATAAACGCCCAGCGGTGGGGCGAGGCCAGCAGCACCTCGCCCGCACCGGCCTGCCGATGGCGAAAGCTGTCGGTGCCGGGCTGGTCGACATCCGTTGTGTGATGCGCGTGCTTGACCGTCGAGACCGAGAAGCCGCGCGCGGTGATCTCGGCCACCAACCGCTCCATCAGGCCGGTCTTGCCCGCGTTCTTCCAGCCGGTGACGCCGTAGACCTTCATGCCGCGCCCTTCAGCAGCGCTTCGGCATGGGCAAGGTCGTCCGGCGTGTTGACGTTGAAGAACGGATCGAAGGGCTCGGCAGGGAACAGCGCCTCGCCGGCGCCGTGCCCGTCCGTCCAGGCCACCACCTTGCGCAGCCCGTCCCCGAGCGCCCTACGCAGATCGTCGCGCAGCGCCACCGGCCAGAGGCCGAATGTCGGGTGGCGATTGACCCGCTTTCCGCCGGATTTCAGCGCCTCGTCGCCGGTCCGGGGTGTCGCGGCCAGCGCCAGGGGATGGGGCTGGCCCTCGGCAGCGAGCAGCAGCCGGGGCACCAGATCGCAGGGGAAAAACGGCGTGTCGCCCGCCACGGTCACGATGCTGTCGGCGCCCTGCGTCGAGGCCCAGTCGAGCCCCGCGAGCACACCCGCCAGCGGCCCGGCGAAGCCCTCGATGCTGTCGGGCAGCACCGGCAGGCCGGTGTCGGCAAAGCGGCTCGCATCGCCGTTGGCGTTCAGCGCGAGCCCCGCCACCTGCGGCTCCAGCCGGTCGATGATCCGCGACAGCAGGCTCTCGCCGCCGACGCTCAGCAGCGTCTTGTCGCCGCCGCCCATGCGGGTGGCGAGCCCACCGGCCAGAATGACCCCGAGAGGCTGTTTCATGCGTCGTCTCCTGCGCTCTTGCGGCGCGATTTGCGGCTGTCGTCAGGGATTGTCGAGGGGTCCGCGTCGCGCAGCAACCGCTCTTCGCCCGAGAGGCAGATGAAGCGCTGCCCGCGCATCCGCCCGATCAGGGTCAGCCCCACCTGCCGCGCGATCTCGACGCCCCAGGCGGTGAAGCCCGAGCGCGAGGCGAGCACCGGGATGCCCATGAGCGCGGTCTTGATCACCATCTCCGAGGTCAGCCGCCCGGTGGTATAGAGGATCTTGTCCGCCGCCGTCACGTCGTGGCGGAACATGAAGCCCGCGACCTTGTCCACCGCGTTGTGGCGGCCGACGTCCTCCATGTAGACCAGTGGCCGGTCCTCCTGACACAGCACCGTGCCGTGGATCGCGCCCGCCTCGAGATAGAGCGAGGGCATGGTGTTGATCTGGCGCGCAAGCGCATAGAGCCAGCTCGTCCGCACCTGTGTCTGCGGCAGCGACAGCCCCTCGAGCCCCTCCATCATGTCGCCGAAGACGGTGCCCACCGCGCAGCCCGAGGTCCGGGTCTTCTTCCGCATCTTTTCCTCGTAGGAGGTCTGCCGCTCGGTGCGCACCACGACCGTCTCGATCTCGTCGTCGTAGTCGACGCCGGTCAGCACGTCGTCGTCGAGCAGCATCCCCTGATTGCGCAGGAAGCCGAGCGCCAGGTACTCGGGGTAGTCGCCGATGGTCATGGCGGTGACCACTTCCTGGCGGTTGAGGTAGATCGTCAGGGGGCGCTCCTCGACCACCGCGATCTCGGTCTCGGCGCCGGTCTGGTCGTGTCCGGTGACGCGGCGGGTCAGTCCGGGACGGGTGAGGTCCGGCAGGAGGGGAAGCTTGGGGGGGATCACGCTGTGGCTCCGGTGTCTTGGCGTTGTCTTTTCGGCCCGCGGGGTATCTTGTATGTCCCGGACGGCAGACGCAACAGGAGACGCCATGCTGGGATATGTCGTGGCCGAAGGACAGGGCGAGGCGGATCGCCTGATCGCCGGGGTCGCCCGGACCCTGATCGCACGCGGGCTGCGGATCGCCGGGGCCGTGCAGGTCAATCTTGAGTCCGACCCGGCCCACAAGTGTCTGATGGACCTGCATATCCTGCAAGGTGACGCGGTGGTGCGCATCACCCAGGACCTCGGCGCGCTGTCGCAGGGCTGCCGGCTCGATCCCGAGGGGCTCGAGCACGCGGTGGGGCTCGTGCAGGCGGCGCTGGCCGGGGGTGCGGATCTTGTGATCGTGAACAAGTTCGGCAAGCAGGAGATCGGCGGGCGCGGCTTCCGCCCGGTGATCAATGAGGCGCTGTCCTCGGGCATCCCGGTGCTGACCGCGGTGAACGCCGGCAACCTTCCCGATTTCGAGACCTATGCCGAGGGTCTGGGCGAGCGGCTCGCACCGGATGCGCAGGTGCTGTCTGACTGGGCCGGACGCATGACCGCCGGGGCGCAGGAGGCGAACGGCTGAGGCCTTGCCATCGTGCGTGCGCCGAGACAAACGCGCAGGGCAAGCGGTCCTGGCGGGGCCGTGTCTGGGAGGGAAGGGGGGGAGCGCGGCGACCCTCAGGGAGGAGGAGGGAGGGTCGCCGCTTATTCCTGGGTTCAGGGAGGAGGAGAGAACCCGGGAAACTCTGTGGCACATCTCTGCGCCGTTATCGCTAACCTAGGCATTGCTGCGCCGCAGCGCAAGGGTCAGCAATGCAGACCTGCCTTGACGTCAGTGCATGTCCGGGCGGCCATTCCGCGCGAAGGCCCCGGACAGGGTGCGGTGGGTACCGCCAGCCGCCGGTGAAGGCCATCGACCGCAGCGCCCGCGGGAGGGCACTCTCTCGGAAGGCGCAGCACGAGACCGGAGTCGGGCGTTGCCGGGGATGCCGATCGGGATCTGGAAGCAGACCGCCTGTTCATAGAGAACGTACTGACGCATCAGGTCGATGCTGTCGGCCTCCTCCACGGGACGCAGCGATATCGACCGGACCTTGGTCGCCTGCGCCAGCAGGTGCCGCACCCCGTATTCCGGCGAGGGGATGACATGGGGACCGGCGAGGCAGTCGCGCAGCCGCAGCACCTCGCGCCCGGCAAGCGGGTGGGGCCCGGCCAGCACTGCGCAGACCGGCTGCTCGGTGGCCTCGATCACCTCGAAATCCACGAGGCGCGCCGGCTCGAACACCAGCGCTAAGTCGGCGGCGAAGGCGCGGAGCTCCTGCTCGGCCCGGGCGCGATCGCGCGTCCGGATCGAAAAGGTGACGCCGGGATGCTCTTCGCGGTAGCGGGCGACCTCGCGCGGCAGGAAGACCGGGTTCAGCGCCTGGATGTGCTGCATCAGTACCTCGCCCGCCGGGTTGTTGAACCGGACACCGCGGGGCAGGCGCTCGCGGCGGCACGCAGCTCCGGCATGCTGATCGTGCCCACGCGCGGGGGCCCCCGGCCCGACCCGTCCGACGGGCCGCCCGCCTGGACCCAGCGCGGCTTGCCAAGCCGACAGATCGGCGATCCGGGCCCGATGGGCCGCATCCTCGTGCGTGGCGAGCCCGGCCACGACATCGTGCCGGCGTTCTGTCCGCTGGCGGGCGCGGCGGCGCTGGGAATGCCCGGGATCGCCGGCATGAACGCGGGCGCGCTGGCGGAGAGCCTCCCGCATTTCGGCTTCTCGATCCCGATCCCGGCCATAGACCACGTGTTCACGGGTTTCGAGTTCCTCGGCTTCATCCTCGTGACCGCGATCCCCTTCGGTGTCTATGACCTCGTCGAGGTCATGGATAACGTCGAGAGCGCCGAGGCGGCGGGCGATGTCTGCTCGACCACCGAGGCAATCTCGGCCGAGGGGACGATCTCGCTCATCGGCACACTGCTTGGCTCGCCCTTCGCCAATGCCGTCTACATCGGCCACCCCGGCTGGAAGGCCATGGACGAGCGCGACGACGGACACAGCGCAGCTTTCGTCTCTTCAATGTCTCCCGATTGCAAAGCGGAGGCCGGCCGTGACCGGCCCGCGCGGACCCTCCGGGATTGATGGTCGCCTGCGCCATGCTCCCGAATAAGATGAAGTGTGCATCACAGAATCCCTTGTAAATAAGGGTCATATCTGTAATCTGTCACTGCTCAGACGTTTTCTAATCGCCTTTAGGTTTAAAATTAGCGCTTAAAGGCATTTCTTTAGGGTCTACGACATGATTTTTGCAGCCAAACTCAAGAATATGGTGGTAGCGGGCTTGATTGGTGCGGGCGTTTTGCTCGGTGCGTCGCAACAGGCAGGCGCGGTCACTTTCCCCTTCGAAAATATCCCGGGTGCGGGTGTTGCCGGCGATGCCTATGCCGGGAACTTCTCGCTCGATGTGACCGATCTTGGCTCTGGCAACGCGCTTTTCCAGATCGTGAGCGCTGCTGCCCCGGCGCTGAACTACTTCATCCGCACGATCTTCGTGCATGATAGCTCTCCGTCCCTCTTCACGGCGCTGCCGAATAGAAACGATCAGTCCCATTCGGTCGGCACCGTCAACATGAGACGCTATTTCAGGGGCAATCTCCCGCAGGGCAACAATGTCGGCTTCTCGACCGACTTCATCTTCAACCGGGTCCCTGGAGCGGCCAACGCCAATGCGATCCAGCAGGGTGAAACCGGCGGCTTCATCCTTGGCGTGTCCGGAAGCTTCGCCTCGATCATCAGCGCGCTGACCTCTGGCGAGCTGCGCTTCGGGATCCACCTGCAGAGGCTTCCCGGCGGTGCGTCCGACAGCTTCGTGAACTCCGTGACCCCGGTGCCGCTGCCGGCCGCGGGGATCCTTCTGATCGGCGCGTTGGGCGGGCTCGGCTTCGCTGCGCGTCGCAAGAAGCGCATGGCGGCCTGATCGGTCATCCCCCCGCGGCGAATGTCGCGGGGGGATGGCAAGTCGGTTGAAAAAGGGAACGGGCCGCAGCTTGACTGTGCGGCCCGTTTTTTCTTGCGTCGTCGCGGAAGAGCCGTGACGCGCGAGAGAGAGAGAGAGAGAACGGAGTGTCCAGGCCCGTTCCCGGCGATCCTTGCCCGAAACGACGTCGCCGGCCGTGGCGGCGGCATCCTTTGCCGGGTCAGGCGCCTGCCCGCCGACCGCCGCGCACGGTTGCGGGTGGGCAAGGACATTCTGGAGGTCCCCATGAAACTCGCCGGAGGCCGGACCACTTGTGGTCAGGGCAGCGGCGTGCTGCTGTCCGGCACCGTCTTCCTGCGGCCACGCCGCGATATCGGCAACGCGCTGAGCTTCGGTTTTCCCGTGCGCTACAAGACGGGGCAGGTGTCTGTCGACGGCCGGCTGCAGGACGTGGTCGCGGACGGTTTCGACGCGGGGCCACGCTACGGGGGATGTGGATCAGGACAGGAATGCCGTGCGGGGCGGTCCGCCGTTGCGGGCGCCTCGGGATAGCGACGACCGATGACTGGGACCGCCTGTGCTGCCCCGTTCCCCAAGGGATCTGCGCGATCATTCTTGAGTGACCTGTCACAACCCCACCACCAGCAGCATCAGACGATGGGGTCTCGGCATCAGGCTGCGTTGGGCAGGTGTCGCCAGGGCATCAGGGGTGCCATCGGTCATCGAAGCTTCCGCTCTGCAAGATCTTCAGGGCCGCCGCGACCAGGAAACGGGAGACCGCCTGCCGGACATTCGCCCGCTCCGGTCTCGGTCGGCGCAGTCTTCCGGAAGCATCAGAAGTGCGGAAGCTTCGCTTGCAGTTGTGCGTCGCCGCGATAGTCTCGCGCCAACAATCGTCACAACACTGGAGAGGCTGTCATGCCTGATGGAAGCACATCCGTAGCGCGTCGTAGCGCCGTGGTCTCGGAATTCACCAACAGCGTTCTCGACCCCGACGCGCCGATGCTGGGCCCGGTGGAGAACGGTGGCACGATCATTGCCAACACCGCCCCCGGATGCTGGGGGCCGATGATCACGCCCCGGCTGCGGGGCGGTCACGAGGTGACGACACCGGTCTTCGTCGCCGGTGCCGAGGTCGGCGATGGCGTCGCGATCCGCATCCGGGACATCACCGTGACCTCCATCGCCACTGCCTCGGGGCATGACAGCTCTCCCGAGGGCTTCTGCCTTGGCGATCCCTACGTCGCGGCGCGCTGCCCGGTGTGCGATACCGTCTGGCCCGAAACCCATGTCGAGGGGATCGGCGGCAACGCGGTGAAATGCGATGCCTGCGGCAACACCGTGAAGCCGTTCGAGATCGTCCACGGCTACACTGTGACCTTCGACGAGACCCGCACCGTCGGGCTGACCCTGCCCACCGAAGCGGCCGAGACCATCGCGCATGACGCGGCCCATTACGCGGCCCTGCCGGACGGGAGCCGCCAGCACTCGATCCTGACCTATGCGCCGTCCGACATGCCGGGCACGCTGGTGCGGATGCGCCCCTTCCTCGGCCAGCTCGGGACCTGCCCGTCCATGGCCATGCCCGACAGCCACAACGCCGGCGACTTCGGGGCCTTCCTTGTCGGGGCGCCGCACAGCTACGCGATCACCGAGGAACAGCTGGCCGAGCACAAGACCGACGGACACATGGACATCGACGCGGTCCGCGCCGGCGCGATCCTCGTCTGCCCTGTGAAGGTGCAGGGCGCCGGTGTCTACATGGGCGACATGCACGCAGGGCAGGGGGATGGCGAGATCGCCGGCCACACGATGGACGTGTCGGGCAGCGTCACGCTGCAGGTCGAGGTCGTGAAGGGCTACCCGCTCGACGGGCCGGTGCTGTTCCCGCTCGAGGAAGACCTGCCGCCATTGGCCCGGCCGTTTACCGCAGCCGAGAAGGCCAAGGGCCAGCGTCTTGCGGACAAGTGGAACGTGGCCGAGATCGAGCCCATGGCGCCGATCTCGGTCATCGGGACGGCGGCGAACCTCAACGCCGCGATCGACAACGGGCTCGAGCGCGCGGCAAAGCTTCTCGGCATGACGGTGGCCGAGGTGCGCAACCGCGCGACGATCAACGGCGCCATCGAGATCGGTCGTGCGCCGGGCGTGATCCAGGTCACCTTCCTGGCGCCCCTGTCCCGCCTCGATGCCGTGGGCCTCGGCGACTACGCGCGCGAGCAATACGGGCTCTGATCACATTCCCGGACCCGGGCGGTTGTGTGTGCCGCCCGGGTCCGATCGCGTTGGGAGTGTCGGGGTGTTTTTGTGGCGTCGGGATTTGTCGGGTAGGCGCGGCCGCTGGTTGCCGCCCTTGGCTCCCCAAATGCAGGAGAGCCGGATCGGGGGACTTGCCTTCAAGCTTCGGGCCGCCGGAAACTGAATTCTCTGGCGGTCTCCCGATGAA
>NZ_JAATOS010000290.1:0-5231 GCF_011806505.1 Salipiger sp. HF18
CTCGACCCCGTCGCGGGGGCCGGTGTTGCCGTCGCGCCCCACATCGGCCTCGAGCGCCCGCTGCGACCAGAGCACGGCGGCGAGGTGGATGAAGGCCGTGGCGGCGAGGGCGGCGAGTTCCGGGGTCATGCGGTCCTCAGGAAATGGGCCTCGGCGGGCGCGTGGCCCAGCGAGTCGGCCTGGCTCAGCCAGGACCTGGCCTTGTCGGCATCGTTGATGCTGAAGAGCAGCCAGGTGGCGGCGCCGTCGGTCTCCTGCCAGCGTTGCAGCAGGGTGAGCCCGGCGTTGCCACGGTTCTCGGCGTCGCCGTCGAAGTGGCCGGCGTCGAAGCTGGTGTAGCGGAGAAGGAGCTGGTTCATGCGGTGGTCTCCGATCTGGACTGGGTGCAAGCGGTGTCCGTGAAGCCGTGGCGGATGTCGGCGCGGGCTGTCTGCATGGGGGCGAAGAGCCGCGAGCGTGTCGATCTGCGCGCTTCGGGCCGGGACCGCATCTGCGTTCGCCTGATCTCCGCCGCGTCAGGTCCGGAGCTTTTCCGGCCGGTGTCGGGGCCTGCGCAGGCCGCGAGCGCTGCGTCGAAGCAGTCGCAGGCGCCGAGGCCCTCTTCACTGACTTGTTCGCGGGTGCGGCGCGGCATGGGGCCTCTCCGAAAGGGAATCCCGGGCGGGACGGGCCCGCCCGGGTATCTGGATCAGAGATCCATCAGCAGGCGGCGCGGATCCTCGAGCGCTTCCTTGACGCGGACGAGGAAGGTCACGGCGCCCTTGCCGTCGACGATGCGGTGATCGTAGCTCAGCGCGAGGTACATCATCGGGCGGATCTCGATCTTGCCGTTCACGACCATGGGACGATCCTGAATCTTGTGCATGCCGAGGATGCCCGACTGCGGGGGGTTCAGGATCGGCGAGGACATCAGCGAGCCGTAGACACCACCGTTGGAGATGGTGAAGGTGCCGCCCTGCATCTCGGCCATCGAGAGCTTGCCGTCACGGGCGCGCCTGCCCTTCTCGGCGATCTCGCCCTCGATCTCGGCGAAGGACTTGTTGTCCACGTCGCGGATGACCGGAACCACGAGGCCCTGGGGCGTGCCGGCGGCGATGCCCATGTGCACGAAGTTCTTGTAGACCACGTCGGTGCCGTCGATTTCGGCGTTGACCTCGGGGACTTCCTTCAGCGCGTGCACGCAGGCCTTGGTGAAGAAGGACATGAAGCCGAGACGCACGCCGTGCTTCTTCTCGAACAGCTCCTTGTACTGGCTGCGCAGGGCCATGGTCTCGGTCATGTCCACCTCGTTGTAGGTGGTGAGCATGGCCGCGGTGTTCTGCGCGTCCTTCAGGCGGCGCGCGATGGTCTGGCGCAGGCGGGTCATCTTGACCCGCTCCTCGCGGGCGGCGTCCTCGGCCGGGCTCGGCGCGCGGGGGGCCGCTGCCGGGGCGCTGGCCGCGGCGGGCGCGGACTTGGCGGCGGCGATCGCGGCGGTCACGTCTTCCTTCATGACGCGGCCGTCCTTGCCGGTGCCCTGCACGGATTTCGGGTCGAGCCCGGCTTCCGCCATGGCCTTCTTGGCGGAGGGGGCGTCTTCCACGTCCTTGCTGCCCGAGGAGGCGGCAGGTGCGGCAGCGGCGGGTGCCGCGGCCGGGGCGGCGGCGCCGGAACCGCTCGAGAGCACGGCGAGCTTGCCGCCGGCTTCCACGGTCGAGCCCTCGGGGGCGAGGATCTCGGTCAGCGTGCCGGATGCGGGCGCGGGAACCTCGACCGAGACCTTGTCGGTCTCGAGCTCGCAGAGCATCTCGTCCTGCTGGACGCTGTCGCCGACCTTCTTGAACCAGGTCGAGACGGTGGCCTCGGTCACCGATTCACCCAGCGTCGGCACCATCACGTCGACCGGGGCCGCGTCGCCCGAGGGGGCGGCGGGCTTGGCGGCCGAGGGGCGCTCTTCGACGGTGGTCGAGCCGGCTTCGCCAGCGGGCGCGATGTTGGCCAGCAGCGCGTCCACGCCCACGGTATCGCCTTCCTTCGCGACGATGTCCTCGAGGACGCCTTCCACGGGGGAGGGCACCTCGACGGTCACCTTGTCGGTCTCAAGCTCGCACAGCATCTCGTCCACGGCCACGGCGTCGCCCGGTTTCTTGAACCAGGTGGCCACCGTTGCCTCGGGAAAGGAGACCCCGAGCGTGGGGACGCGCACTTCGGTCGTCATTGTGTCAGTTCCCTTCGATGGTCAGCGCCTCGTTCACGAGCGCCTCTTGTTGTGCCTTGTGTTGGCTGGCCAGACCCGTCGCGGGCGAGGCCGAGGTGGCGCGGCCGACGTAGCGCGGCCGCTGGTGGGTCGCGTCGATGCGGCCCAGCACCCATTCGATGTTGGGTTCGATGAAGGTCCAGGCACCCTGGTTCTTGGGCTCTTCCTGGCACCAGATCATCTCGGCGCCCTTGAAGCGTTCCAGCTCCTTCACCAGCGACAGCGCCGGGAAGGGGTAGAACTGCTCGACCCGCAGCAGGTAGACATCGTCCAGCCCGCGCGCATCGCGCTCTTCCAGCAGGTCGTAGTAGACCTTGCCCGAGCACATCACCACGCGCTTGATCTCGGCGTCGGGCTTCAGCTGGGTCTGGCTCTCGCCGGATTGCGCGCTGTCCCAGAGGACGCGGTGGAAGCTCGACCCGGTGGTGAAGTCCGCCGCCGTCGAGACCGCCAGCTTGTGACGCAGAAGCGACTTCGGCGTCATCATGATGAGCGGCTTGCGGTAGCTGCGATGCAACTGCCGGCGCAGGATGTGGAAGTAGTTCGCCGGGGTCGAGCAGTTTGCGACGATCCAGTTGTCCTGACCGCACATCTGCAGGAAGCGCTCCAGGCGGGCAGAGGAGTGCTCCGGCCCCTGGCCCTCGTAGCCGTGCGGCAGCAGGCAGACGAGGCCCGACATCCGCAGCCACTTGGATTCACCCGACGAGATGAACTGGTCAAACATGATCTGCGCGCCGTTGGCGAAGTCGCCGAACTGGGCTTCCCAGAGCGTCAGCGCATTGGGCTCGGCCAGCGAGTAGCCGTATTCGAAACCGCAGACCGCGTATTCCGACAGCGCCGAGTCGATGACCTCGTAGCGGGCCTGACCGTCGCGGATGTGGTTGAGCGGGTAGTAGCGCTCTTCGTCATCCTGGTTCACGAGGCCGGAGTGGCGCTGCGAGAAGGTGCCGCGGGTCGAGTCCTGGCCCGCGAGACGCACCGGGTAGCCCTCGGTCAGCAGCGAGCCGAAGGCAAGTGCCTCGCCCGTCGCCCAGTCGAAGCCCTGGCCGGTCTCGAACATCTTGGTCCGCGCGTCGAGGAAGCGGCCGATGGTCTTGTGCAGCGGGAAGCCGTCTGGCGTGGTGGTCAGCCCCTTGCCGATCTCGGCCATGGTCTCGGGCTTGATCGCCGTTTCGCCGCGCTGGTAGTTGCCTTCCTTCTGCGCGTCGAGATGCGACCAGCGGCCGTCGAGCCAGTCTGCCTTGTTCGGCTTGTAGGTCTTGCCGGCCTCGAACTCTTCGTTGAGGTGGGCCTGGAACGCCGCCTTCATGTCCTCGATCTCGCCCTCGGGGATCAGGCCGTCCTTGACGAGACGGTCCGTGTAGAGCGTGAGCGTGGTCTTGTGGCTCTTGATCTGCTTGTACATCACCGGGTTGGTGAACATCGGCTCGTCACCTTCGTTGTGACCGAAGCGACGGTAGCAGAACATGTCGATGACCACGTCCTTGCCGAACTTCTGGCGGAACTCGGTCGCGACCTTGGCGGCGTGGACCACGGCCTCGGGGTCGTCCCCGTTGACGTGGAAGATCGGCGCCTCGACCACCAGAGCGTTGTCGGTGGGGTAGGGCGACGAGCGCGAGAAGTGCGGCGCGGTGGTGAAGCCGATCTGGTTGTTCACCACGATGTGGATGGTGCCGCCGGTGCGGTGGCCGCGCAGGCCGGAGAGCGCGAAGCACTCGGCCACGACGCCCTGGCCCGCGAAGGCCGCGTCGCCGTGCAGCAGGATCGGAAGCACCTGCCGGCGCTCGACGTCATTGAGCTGGTCCTGCTTGGCGCGGACCTTGCCGAGCACCACCGGGTTCACAGCCTCGAGGTGCGAGGGGTTGGCGGTCAGCGACAGGTGCACCTTGTTGCCGTCGAACTCGCGGTCCGAGGAGGCGCCGAGGTGGTATTTCACGTCGCCGGAGCCGTCCACGTCCTCGGGCTTGAACGAGCCGCCCTGGAATTCGTTGAAGATCGCGCGGTAGGGCTTTTGCAGCACGTTGGCGAGCACCGACAGGCGGCCACGGTGCGGCATCCCGAAGACGATCTCCTTGATGCCGAGGCTGCCGCCGCGCTTGATGATCTGCTCCATGGCCGGGATCAGCGATTCACCGCCGTCGAGGCCGAAGCGCTTGGTGCCCATGTACTTCACATGGAGGAACTTCTCGAAGCCCTCGGCCTCGACCATCTTGTTGAGGATGGCGCGTCGTCCCTCGCGGGTGAACTTCACCTCCTTGCCGTAGCCCTCGATGCGCTCCTTGAGCCATGCCGACTGCTCGGGGTCCGAGATGTGCATGTACTGGAGGGCGAAGGTGCCGCAATAGGTGCGCTTGAGCACGCCCATGATCTCGCGCAGCGACGCGACCTGCAGGCCGAGCACGTTGTCGATGAAGATCGGGCGGTCCATGTCGGCTTCGGTGAAGCCGTAGGCCTTGGGGTCGAGCTCGGGGTGCGCGTCGCGGCCGTGCAGGCCCAGCGGGTCGAGATCGGCGGCAAGGTGGCCGCGGATGCGGTGGGCGCGGATGATCATCAGCGCGCGAATCGAGTCGAGCACGGCGCGCTTGACCTGATCGTCGGTGACCGAGACGCCCTTTTCGGCGGCCTTGGCGGCGATCTTCTTGCCGGCGCCCTTGGCTTCGGCGGGCATCGCGGGCATCGGCCACTCGCCGGTGAGGGCGGCGGTCAGATCATCCTGCGGAGCGGGCGGCCAGTCGGCACGATCCCACGAGGCGCCCTGCGCCTCTTTCTTGACGCTGGTCTCGTCGTCGCCGAGAGCCTTGAAGAATTCGGCCCACGCCTCGTCGACCGCATTCGGGTCGTTGGCGTAGCGGGCGTACATCTGTTCAAGATATTCCGCGTTCGCCCCCTGCATGAAGCTGGAGGCGTGGAACTGGTCGTTGGGGCTTTGATCCGTCATCGCGCGTCTTCCTTTCTGACCGATCGGTGAAGCAGCAGGAAAGGGACCTCGTCGGCA
>NZ_JAATOS010000291.1:0-5189 GCF_011806505.1 Salipiger sp. HF18
AGACCATCTACCACGCCGCCGGCACATGCTGGATGGGCGGCGACGCGGCCTCGGTGGTGGACCCGGAGCTGCGCCTGCGCGGGCTCGACGGGCTGCGGGTGGTGGACGCCTCGGTGATGCCGACGCAGGTCTCGGGCAACTCGCAGGCGGCAGTGTTCATGCTGGCCGAACGCGGCGCCGACCTGATCCTCGCCGGGGCGCGGTAGCGGCGCGTAGGTGGCTTTTCGCCGGGTTGCGGCGTGGGGCGCGGGTGGCGCAATATCCGTGGCGCGCCCCGAGACGCCCGGATTTGCCGAGATTTCCGTTCGAAAACGAGAACGCTTGAATTCGGTCTGTCAGGTAAGCGCCCTGAGGCAGACTTTTCCTTACGCCCTCGCGGAAATCCTGCAGTTCCAAGCCTGATACGGCAATTTTCCTGAGACACGAACCCTCCGTACGCCCGGATTCCGCGCACATCAAACCTTCAGTTTGAGAGCTTGCGGATCTTCGTTGATCTGCGCTGGTTCGCCGTTCCATGAAACACGGAAAGAGCAGAAGTGGGCCGGGCCCGGTCCTGAAAATCGCTCGCCAGACTTTCGGCCTCTGACGCGGCATCGCACGGCCGAGACGCGTTCGCCGTTCAACGAAAGGAAACCACCCACCAACATGGCGGCACACCGGTGCCGGAGCTGCCTTCCGTGTGCTGATCCGGAACGGCGGAGAACTGCCCGCGCCCGGATGCGCTCCGATGGAAGTCGCGAGACGGAGATCCCGGCGTTTCAGGCATCCGACCCTTGAGCACGCTCACGGTTCCACGGGGGGAGGACCCAGGACATGCAGGGCTTTCATCTTCTCGGTGCAGGGCTGCCCGCTCGCGGCCTTTGCCTGCGATCCGGTAAACGTAGTCTCCGAGCATGTTGATCCACTGCTGGCCATGTGTCCGGTTCTTCCGGATCGGCAGGCGCGCGACACAGAGCTGCCGTGCGACCTCCTCGACGCATGGCACCTCGTTGTCGCGATGGTATTTGGAGTTCAGCTTCCGCTTGGCGAGGGGCCGGTGCTCATGTGCCCGCTGCCGAGCGACGGCGAGGGGGATGATGTCAGCGCCGCCTGCTTCTCGGTCCGTTCAGTTGGCCTTGCCCTGGCGATTGGGCTGCGTCTTCGGCCCTGTCTTGCGATCTCCCACCGTCTCGCGCTTACGCCACGTCGCGACGGTCTTCGGGCTGACCCCGAGGTCCCGGCTCAGCGCCACGGCCGAAGCTTGCCCCTCTCAGGCTCATTCTTCGCATGACCCTGCCGGGCGGTGGAACGCTTTATTGCTGCCCGGATGGCGTGCGTGCCCTCTCATGGGTTGCCACGCAAACCACTGCCGGGTGACAGTGCCCGGCGCAGCCGTGAAGTATCTGTCCCAGAGGGCTTCCTTCCATTCCAGCGAATGGATCGCACTATCAAAGCGTGGGATCAAACGGCCAGGTCGTAGCGCCTGAGCCACCAAACGGAGTGCCGATTTCGATGCAAACGAAATGCCGGTTCGAACAGCCGCTGCGCCGCAACTCCAGCCGCCGAAATTTCGTCTTGTCACCCCTTCGCAACCCCGTTAGACGGGTCGACGGAGACGTGGCCGAGTGGTCGAAGGCACACCCCTGCTAAGGGTGCAGACGGGAAACCGTCTCGAGGGTTCGAATCCCTTCGTCTCCGCCACCCACCATTTTGGTCGATTGGCATCCAGTGCTGTTCTACCTTCTAAGATATTGAACTTACGCACCACGCCGCCTGGCTTCGATACTGATCGCCTCAATTCGCTTTTGCTCGGTGCTGTTCATTCAGTGGTATGAAACGAGGTATAGGCATGGCTACAGCACCGGGCGGCTGACGAGGAATCTCGTCCGATCGCCTGGTCCGGGCCGTCATGGTGATGGCAATGGACTCTACCTAATCGTTGATCCTTCCGGCGCACGACGTTGGATCGTGCGCGTGACGTTGAAGGTACAACGCAATCGCATGGGAAAGCCCCTGCGCACCGACTTCGGACTAGGTGGCGCGGATGTCGTCACATTAAACGTCGCCAGAGATCGAGCTCTCGAGTGTCGAAGGCTCGCACGGCAAGGGGTGGACCCCAAGTTCAACCAAGATGTCTTGGTACCCGGCTTCGAAGAAGTCGCCCGCACCGTTCACGTCGAGCGCCTCCCCACCTGGAAGAACCCCAAGCATGCCCAGCAGTAGATCAATACGCTGGCTGAGTAAGCTTTTCCGAAAATAGGCAGGATGCCGATTTCGGACATCGGGCAGCCCGAAGTCCTGCAGGTTCTGTCTCCCATCTGGACCGTCAAACATGAGACCGCTCGGCGCGTGGCTCAGCGGATGAGAGCTTTTCTTGATGTCGCCCGCTCACGGGGCCACCGTGAGGGCGAGACCCCCGTTACGGTCGTCATGGATGACCCTGACGAACTTGGAGCGCGAGTTGCTGAGCCGCGTCGAAGAGCTCGGGAAAGGCGTAATCGACTGAATGACCAGATTGGCCGAACAAGAAGATATGCTCGCGAAGTTGCAAAGGGACTTGCGCGCATAGTTGAGCGGCTTGGAAAGCTCATTGCAGGACGCGCCGCCCCCCGAAACGACGGAGGCCCAACCAGAGAAGCCCGTCCGTGGGTTCCTAAGACGCAGCAAGTGGCATTACCTCAGCGGCGCGACGCTGTCGCGTCTTCGCCGCCGACAGAGCGCAGGACAGGCGCGAGCAGCTCGCCATAGTCGGCCCCTAGGGCGACAGTCCACTCAGCGAACTCAACGACGTCCAGGCGCCGCTCACCACCTTCCACCGCCCTACAGGCGGCCGGCGGCATCAAGGCGCGGCCTTACCCTTACAGGCTCCTCGGCCTGCGGCCGGGTGATACGGTCGATGATCTGGCTGCACTTTTCGCTGAGCCGTCGGAGGCGCGGATGCGGCAGGCGGGGGTGCCTCGCACGGGGCGGCGGGCAGCGCGTCGATCTGGAGCGATTTCGACCCCGGCGCGTCGCTGCCATCCGTCCTGTGCCGCGCGGCGGCCTTCCTCTGGCTGGCCGCGGCGACGGATGCCGACCAGTAACGGAGGTGGCGGGTCAGAGCACTCGCCGCAGCCCCGCCTGTACCTTCTGCAGCGTCAGCAGGTAGTCGCGCACCAGCGTCTCGGCGCCGTCCTGCGTGGCGGCCATGCCGGTGTTGAGTGCCGCCACCGTCGCGCCGCGCGCGTCCAGCACCGGCACCGCGATCGAGCGCAGCCCGGTCTCGACCTCCTGATCGATCAGCGCGTAGCCCAGCCGCCCGACCTCGGCGATGCGGGCCAGCACCTCCACGGGGTCGGTGAGGCTGAAGGCGGTGCGCGGCGTCAGGTCCGAGCCCTCGACGATCGCGCGGGCCTCGGCCTCGGGCAGGGCGGCCAGCAGCACCCGGCCCATCGAGGTGCAATGCGCCGGCAGCCGCGAGCCCGGCATCAGCCCGATCGACATCACCCGCCGTTGCGCGGCGCGGGCAAGGTAGACGATCTCGGCCCCGTCAAGGATCGAGACGGAACAACTCTGGCCGATCTGTTCCGTCAACTGGTCGAGCCACGGCTGCACCACCTGGCTCAGCGGCAGCGAGGCCAGCGCCCCCATGCCCAGCCGCAGGGTGCGCGGCGTCAGGGTGAAGTACTTGCCGTCATACTCGGCGTAGCCCTCGGCGTGGAGCGTCAGCAGGCAGCGCCGGGCGGTGGCGCGGTCGAGCCCGGTGGCCGCCGCGACCTCCGAGACCGAGCGGCGCGGATGCTCGGCCCCGAAGCATTCGAGGACCCGCAACCCCTTGGCGAACGAGGCGATGGTGTCTGTCTTGTTCAACATGCGAACAGAACTCCGTGCGATGCGAACAAATGTCAAGATGCGCACGGATCGGCTGGCAACGCGCCGGGACGGGGCCTAGCACTTGGGGCAGCAGGCGCGCGGGCGCGCGCCATGAAGGAGGATTGTCATGGACAAGAGACTGGCCTCGCTCGCCGAGGCGGTGTCGCGCATCCCGGACGGCGCCACGGTGATGATCGGCGGCTTCGGCGGATCGGGCGCACCGATCGAGCTCATTCACGCGCTGATCGACCACGGGGCGAAGCACCTGACGGTGGTCAACAACAACGCCGGCAACGGCCACGTGGGCCTCGCCGCGCTGATCGAACAGGGGCAGGTGGACAAGCTGATCTGCTCGTTCCCGCGCAGCGCCGACCCGGTGGTCTTCACCGAAGCCTACCGCGCGGGCAGCATCGAGCTGGAGCTGGTGCCGCAGGGCACGCTGGCCGAGCGCATCCGGGCGGGCGGCGCGGGCATCCCCGCCTTCTACACGCCCACGAGCTACGGCACCGACCTCGCCAAGGGCAAGCCGGTCGCCGAGTTCGACGGCCGCTCCTACGTGCAGGAACGCTGGCTCAAGGCGGACTTCGCGCTGATCAAGGCCGAGGCCGGCGACCCGCACGGCAACCTGACCTACCGGATGGCGGCGCGGAATTTCAACCCGATCATGGCCACCGCCGCCGCCGTCACCATCGCGCAGGTGACCCGCGTGGTGGAGCTTGGCGGCATCGACCCCGAGCAGGTCGTGACGCCGGGGATCTTCGTCGACCACGTGGTCGAGATCGCCACCCCTGCACAGGAAGAGGCACTCAACCGGGCGGAGGTCGTCTACCCATGAGCGACATTCAGGACATCAAGCTGTCGAACGCCCAGATCGCCTGGCGCGCCGCGCAGGACATCGAGGACGGCGCCTACGTCAACCTCGGCATCGGCTTCCCCGAGATGGTCGCCCGCTTCCAGCCCGACGGCCGGCAGGCGATCTTCCACACCGAGAACGGCGTGCTCGACTTCGGCAAGGCGCCCGCGCCCGGCGAGGAAGACTGGGACTGCATCAACGCCGGCAAGAAGGCGATCACGATCAAGCCCGGGACCGCGTTCTTCCACCACGCCGACAGCTTCGCCATGGTGCGCGGCGGCCATCTCGACGTGGCCATCCTCGGGGCCTACGAGGTGGCGCAGAGCGGGGATCTCGCGAACTGGTCGACCGGCAAGGGCGGCGTTCCCGCGGTGGGCGGGGCGATGGACCTCGTCCACGGCGCCAGGCGCGTGGCGGTGTTGACCGACCACGTCACCAAGAAGGGCGAGCCCAAGCTCGTCGCGGAATGCACCCTGCCGCTCACCGGTGTCGGCTGCGTGACCCG
>NZ_JAATOS010000292.1:0-5144 GCF_011806505.1 Salipiger sp. HF18
GGTCACGCCGCCGATGCCCGAGATCGGCAGGCCCCGCATCTCGGGCGAGCGGGTGATCTCGGCCACCATGTTGAGCGCGATGGGCTTCACCGCCGGGCCGCAATAGCCGCCATGCGCGCCCTTGCCGTCGATGGTGGGCTCAGGCGCGAAGAGGTCGAGGTCGACCGAGGTGATCGAGTTGATGGTGTTGATCAGCGACACCGCATCGGCACCGCCCGCATGGGCCGCCATGGCGGGTTTGCGGATGTCGGTGATGTTGGGCGTGAGCTTCACGATGCAGGGCATGCGCGTGTACTGCTTTACCCAGCGGGTCACCATCTCGATGTACTCTGGTACCTGCCCCACCGCCGAGCCCATGCCGCGCTCGGACATGCCGTGCGGACAGCCGAAGTTGAGCTCGACGCCGTCGGCGCCGGTGTCTTCGACCAGCGGCAGGATCGCCTTCCATGCCTCTTCGGTGCAGGGCACCATGATCGAGGCGACCAGCGCGCGGTCGGGATAGTCGCGCTTGACCGATTTCATCTCGCGCAGGTTCACCTCGAGCGGGCGGTCGGTGATGAGCTCGATGTTGTTGAGCCCGAGCAGCCGCCGGTCGGCGCCCCAGATCGCGCCGTAGCGCGGGCCGTTCACGTTGACCACCGGCGGGCCTTCCTCGCCCAGCGTCTTCCACACGACGCCGCCCCAGCCCGCCTCGTAGGCTCGACGGACGTTGTACTCCTTGTCGGTCGGAGGCGCCGAGGCCAGCCAGAACGGGTTGGGTGACTTGATGCCAATGAAGTTCGACGAAAGATCAGCCATTTGCTTGCTCCATCAGGCTGGCATGGATGTCCTCTGCCGCGTCGCGGCCCTCGGCCACGGCGGTCACCGTCAGATCGTCGCCCCCGGAGGCGCAGTCGCCACCGGCCCAGACGCCGGGCACCGAGGTGCGGCCGGTCTCGTCCACCGCGATCTTGCGGCCCTCGAGCTCGGGCAGCCCGTCGCCGGTGAGGGTCTGCCCGATGGCGCGGAAGACCTGGTCGGCGGGAAGCCGGAACCGCTCGCCCGTCGGGGTGAGGTCGTCGGCGGTGAACTCGAACTCGAGCTCGCGTACCGAGCCGTTGCCATGCACCGCGACCGGCGAGGCGTTGCAGATGATCCGCACGCCCCTGGCCTGCGCCAGCTCCTGCTCGTAGGGCGAGGCGGCCATGCGTTCCTGCGAGCGGCGGTAGACGATGGTGACGTTGAGCGCGCCCAGCAGTTTCGACTGCACCGCGGCGTCGACCGCGGTCATGCCGCCGCCGATCACCACCACGTCGCGACCCACCGGCAGCGCCGCCAGATCGGAGGCCTGCCGCAGATCGGCGATGAACGAGACCGCGTCGCCGACGCCCGCCTTGTCGTCGCCCTCGACGCCCAGCGCGTTCACCCCGCCGAGCCCGAGCCCGAGGAACACCGCGTCATACTCGGGCTGCAGCGATCCGAGCGTCACGTCGCGGCCCAGCGCCACGCCGCTCTGCAGCTCGATGCCGCCGATCTGCATCAGCCACTCGACCTCGCGCGCGGCGAAGTTCTCGGTGCTCTTGTAAGCGGCGATGCCGTATTCGTTGAGCCCGCCAGGCTTGGGCCGCGCGTCCATCAGGACCACGTCATGCCCCATCATCGCGAGCCGGTGCGCGCAGGCGAGCCCCGCCGGCCCCGCGCCCACAACCGCGATGCGCTTGCCGGTCGGCGCGTCGCGCTCGAACGGGTGCACGTCGGCGGCCATCAGCGTGTCGGTGGCGTAGCGTTGAAGACGGCCGATCTCGACCGGCTTGCCCTCGGCCACCTCGCGCACGCAGACCTCTTCGCAGAGTGTCTCTGTCGGGCAGACCCGGGCGCACATCCCGCCAAGGATGTTCTGCGACAGGATCGTCCGCGCCGCGGCCTCGGGCGTGCCGGTGGCGATCTGCCGGATGAAGAGCGGGATGTCGATCGTCGTGGGACAGGCCGTCGCGCAGGGTGCGTCGTGGCAGAAGTAGCAGCGGTCCGCCGCCACCAGCGCCTCGTGATCGTCGAGCGGCGGATGCAGGTCTGCGAACCCCGCCTCGATCAGAGCCTTGTCCATCCGTCCCGGCACGATGCCCGGAACCAGAGCCTTCACATCCATCGGTCGCCTCCCGCTGCCATGTCTGATGGGGAAAGCGTTCCATAGGTCAATTTTTTTATCAATCGGTAAAATATCCGAGGGCCGTCCGGCACGACCCCCGCGCCCAATAATCGGGCACCCGTCCGGCAAACGAAAAAGGCCGCCCCGGATGGGACGGCCTCTTCCGATTGGAAAGCGCAGGAATGAAGATCAGTTCTGCGCGTAGAATTCGATGACCAGGTTCGGTTCCATCTGCACCGGGTACGGCACGTCTGCGAGGCCCGGCATGCGCACGAAGGTCGCGGTCATCTTGGAGTGGTCCACCTCGAGGTAGTCCGGAACGTCGCGCTCGGGAAGCTGTGCGGCTTCCAGCACGAGAGCCATCTGCTTGGACTTCTCGCGGACCTCGATGACGTCACCCTCTTTCACGCGGTAGGAGGGGATGTTCACGCGCTGGCCGTTCACGAGCACGTGACCGTGGTTCACGAACTGGCGGGCAGCGAAGACGGTCGGCACGAACTTGGCGCGGTAGACGACGGCGTCGAGACGGCGCTCGAGCAGGCCGATGAGCAGCTCACCGGTATCGCCCTTGATACGCTCTGCTTCGCCGAAGATGCGACGGAACTGCTTCTCGGTCAGGTCGCCGTAGTAGCCCTTGAGCTTCTGCTTGGCGCGGAGCTGCAGACCGAAGTCCGAGAGCTTGCCCTTGCGGCGCTGGCCGTGCTGGCCCGGGCCGTATTCGCGGCGGTTGACCGGGGACTTCGGACGGCCCCAGATGTTCTCGCCCATACGGCGGTCGATTTTGTACTTGGCAGACGTGCGTTTGGTCACGGCTGATCTCCTTCGCTCAAGGTTTCGAAGGGCGTTGTCCTCTCTCCGGATTTGGCCGAAGCGACAGGGCATCCCCTCGCGGGGGCCACCAACACCAATGAAGCGGCGCTTATATGCGCTTTCCCGGGGGAGTCAACACCCCGTTCCCCGCAGGCGACAAGCACGATCCGGGCCCGCCTTTACCTGCGATTAAGCGGCGTCGGGCAGAGTGGCGCGACACCCGCTCCGCTTCGGCCGGGGCCGCTGCGGAATCGTGGTGTGGATCGGACCGGGCATCATGCCGGATACCGGGGCTCACAGCAGGAACGCGCGACCGCCAGCAAAGCTGCGGCCACGCACAAGGACCCTATTGGACCATATCGCTATGCATGGCCAGAACCCACTGGATATGGCGCTCGCCCGGCGCGACAGCAGGATGCTTCACACGGTGCGCGAGGCCATCGCGCATGGCGACGTGCTGCTGGCGTTCCAGCCGGTGGTGCAGGCGCGAGAGCCCGCGCTTGCAGCCTTCCACGAGGGGCTGGTCCGGGTGCTCGACGAGACCGGGCGCATCGTCCCTGCGAGCGAGTTCATCCCGCTGATCGAGGACACCGAGCACGGGCGCATCCTCGACTGCATCGCACTGGAAAGGGGGCTGGCCGAGCTCGCCTCCGAACCCGGGCTGCGGCTGTCGCTGAACATGTCGGCGCGCTCCATCGGCTACCGCAAGTGGACCGAGACACTGCACCGCGGCCTGTCGGGGGATCCGACCGTCGCCGAGCGGCTGATTCTCGAGATCACCGAATCGTCGGCGATGCTGGTGCCCGAGCTGGTGATCAGCTTCATGGACGACCTGCAGCGGCAGGGCATTTCCTTCGCGATGGACGATTTCGGCGCCGGCTACACCGCCCTGCGCCATTTCAAGGAGTTCAACTTCGACATCCTAAAGATCGACGGCCAGTTCATCACCGGCATCGCCCACGATCCCGACAACCAGGTGATGACCCGCGCCATTGCCTCGATCGCCGAGCAGTTCGACCTCTTCACCGTGGCCGAATCGGTCGAGAACGCCAGCGACGCGCAGTACCTGACCGAGATCGGAATCGACTGCCTGCAGGGCTATTACTACGGCGCCCCCACCGTCAGCCCGGCATGGCGCGACGACGCCTCCAAACGCGCCAGCGCCTGAGTGGAACGGCTCCGCGGCCCCCGCGATATCCCGCCGTCGGGATTTTGCGCTAGCATTTGCGCTACCAGAGCGTGTTTTCCGCAACCTCCCCCTGTCCCCTGCCTCAGCGGCACGCTATGAACGATGGGCAAGATCAAGGAGGGCGGCCTTTGACCGATGATCTGGCCTCCCGCGTTTCGTTCTGCTTGGAGGACTAAAATCCATGACCAATGTCGTCATCGCATCCGCGGCCCGTACCGCCGTCGGCAGTTTCGGGGGAAGCTTCGCCAACACCCCGGCGCATGATCTCGGCGCCGCCGTGCTCGAAGCACTGGTTGCACGCGCCGGCATCGAAAAGGGAGAGGTTTCGGAAACCATCCTCGGGCAGGTGCTGACCGCCGCCCAGGGCCAGAACCCGGCCCGTCAGGCCCACATCAACGCCGGCCTTCCCAAGGAAAGCGCCGCCTGGAGCATCAACCAGGTCTGCGGCTCGGGCCTGCGCACCGTGGCGCTGGCGGCACAACACATCATGCTGGGCGATGCCGACATCGTCTGCGCCGGCGGGCAGGAGAACATGTCCATGTCGCCCCACGCGCAGAACCTGCGCAACGGCTACAAGATGGGTGACGTCACCTACATCGACACCATGATCCGCGATGGCCTCTGGGACGCCTTCAACGGCTACCACATGGGCCAGACCGCCGAGAACGTCGCGCAGCAGTGGCAGATCAGCCGCGAGATGCAGGACGAGTTCGCGCTGGCCTCGCAGAACAAGGCCGAGGCCGCCCAGACCGCCGGCAAGTTCGACGACGAGGTGATCCCCTACACCATCAAGACCCGCAAGGGCGAGATCGTGGTGAACAAGGACGAGTACATCCGTCACGGTGCCACCATCGAGAACATGCAGAAACTCCGCCCGGCCTTCAGCAAGGACGGCTCGGTCACCGCGGGCAACGCATCGGGCATCAACGACGGAGCAGCCGGCGTGCTGCTGATGTCGGCCGAGAACGCCGCGAAACGCGGCATCGAGCCGATCGCGCGCATCGCCTCCTACGCCACCGC
>NZ_JAATOS010000293.1:0-5132 GCF_011806505.1 Salipiger sp. HF18
CGCGGCGCGAAGGCCCGGCTCGACACCTGCACCGAGTTGCCCGACGGATCCCTGGCATTGGCGAAGACGTAGCCGTCAGCCTGATGGAGCGTGCCGAAGGTCAGCCCGTCGGCGGCGGCTGTCTCGCAGAACGCAGCCACGTCCTCGACATCGAACACCAGCTTGACCAGAGATTGCCCGGCCTTTTGCCCGGCGGAGGCGGGATGCAGGAGGATCGCGGCGCCCGCGCTGCGCGGGACCAGTTCGAGGATGCGGTCGCCTTCGGCCCGAACCGCGGTGAAGCCGAAATGCCGGCAGTAGAACGCGGCCATCTCCTCGGTTTTCCTAGTGTAGATCACGATGCGCCCGAGAGGGGAGGTCATGGCAGCGCCCTTTGGTTGGCTCTCGGCCTGCAGGCTAGCAGCGAAGGCCCCGCGCTGTAATACCGGGCCGCAGCCGCGAGGGCCCCGCGCTGTCATCCCGGGCCACGGACGCCGGACAACGAAAAAGGGCGGCGCCCCTCGCAAGGCGCCGCCCTTGGTCTGTCTCTGGAACGCCTGCCCTCAGGCAGGGCAGCAGCAGGGCCCGGACGCTCCCGCCCGGGCGACCTGTGCGTCAGGCTCAGCCGATCTCCTGCAGACGCCCCAGCGCGTCCCTGAGCTTGGCCTCTTCCTCTTCGCGGGCGGCGAGGTTCTCGCGGGTCTCTTCCACGACTTCCTCGGGCGCGCTCTCGACGAACTTGGGGTTCTTCAGACGGCCACGCAGGCCGCCGAGCTCCTTGCCGAGCTTGGCGATGCCCTTCTCGAGACGCGCTTTCTCGGCCTCGACGTCGATGATGTCCGCCAGCGGCAGGCCGAAGGTGGCGCCGCCCACGGGAACGGTGACGCAGCCCTTGGGGAAGCTGTCCACGCGGGTCAGGCTCTCGAGCCGGGCCAGCCGCATGATCAGCGCCTCGTTGTTGGCCCATGCGGCCTCGCCGGCGGCGTCGATCTCGGTCACCAGCACCGGGACGTAAAGCCCCACCGGAACCCCCATCTGCGCCCGTGCCGAGCGCACACCCTCGATCAGCGAGATCGCCCAACGCATCTCGGCGTCAGCGGCAGGGTCCAGCAACTCGGTCGTGGTGTAGGTCGGCCAGTCGCCGTGCACCAGCATCTTCGAGCGCGTGCCCAGCGTGGCCCAGAGCTCTTCGGTGATGAAGGGCATGATCGGGTGCAGCAGGATCAGGCACTGGTCGATGACCCAGGACATGGTGGCCTGCGTCTCGGCCTTGGCGGCGGCGTCCTCGCCCTGCAGCAGGGGCTTCGAGAACTCGACGTACCAGTCGCAGACCACACCCCAGACGAAGGCATAGAGCGCCTGCGCCGCGTCGTTGAAGCGGTACTCGGCCATCGCCGCATCCACCGCCTCGCGCACGCGGGCGGTCTCGCCGAGGATCCACCTGTTGACCGTGGCCTGTGGGGCGGGGACGCCGCCGCCGAGACCCACGGCGCCGTTCATCTCGGCGAAGCGGGCGGCGTTCCAGAGCTTGGTGCCGAAGTTGCGGTAGCCGCCGATGCGCTGCATGTCGAGCTTCAGCACGCCGCCGAGCGAGGCCATGGCGGCGTTGGTGAAGCGCAGCGCGTCGGCGCCGTACTCGTCGATGATCTCGAGCGGATCGACCACGTTGCCGAGCGACTTGGACATCTTCTTGCCCTTGGCGTCCCGCACGAGGCCATGCAGGTAGACGGTGTGGAACGGGATCTCGTCCACCACGGCCAGCTGCATCATCATCATGCGCGCGACCCAGAAGAACAGGATGTCCTGCCCGGTCACCAGCACGTCGGTGGGGAAGTACTTCTCGAGCTCCGGGGTCTTCTCGGGCCAGCCCAGCGTGCCGATCGGCCAGAGCCCGGACGAGAACCACGTGTCCAGCACGTCGGGGTCGCGGAAGACCGGGATCGCCTGCGCGCGGCGGCGCTGGTCGACGCCGGTGTAGTCAGTGCCCTGAGACAGCAGGTCCGCGAGCATGTCCTCGGCGGCGGCGGCGTCCTCGACCATCAGGAACTCGGCATCCTTGCCGAAGAAGTCGTGCATCTTGCGCAGCGCCTCTTCCTCGGTCGCGGCGCAGAACGAGCGCCACTCGTCGCCGAAGCCGGGCGTGTGCCAGACGGGGATCTGGTGTCCCCACCACAGCTGGCGCGAGATGCACCAGGGCTCGATGTTCTCGAGCCAGTGGTAGTAGGTCTTCTCGCCGCTCTCGGGCAGGATGGTGACGCGGCCGTCGCGCACGGCATCAAGCGCCGGCCCCACGATCTTGGCGGTGTCGACGAACCACTGGTCGGTGAGCATCGGCTCGATGACCACCTTCGAGCGGTCGCCGAAGGGCTGCATGATCGGCTTCGACTCGACCAGCGGCACCCATTGCTCGGCCTCGTCGCGGGCCTCGCCGCCCTCTTCGGGGGCGACGGGCGCCTTGGCGGCCGCCGCGCCGAGGCGCGGGTCGGTGACCTCGGTCATCACCGCGAGACCCTCGGCGGTGATCTCGGCGACCACGGCGTCGCGGGCCTCGAACCGGTCGAGCCCGCGCAGGTGGTCGGGGACGAGGTTCAGCGCGTCGGCCTCGTGCTCGGTCAGGGTCTGCTTGCCCTGCGCGACCTTCTGCGCGATGGCCGCGGCCTCGGCATAGGGCGCGCCGTCCGAGCGCATGGCGCCGCGGGTGTCCATCAGGCGGTACATCGGGATGCCGCCGCGCTTGGCGACCTGGTAGTCGTTGAAGTCATGCGCGCCGGTGATCTTCACCGCGCCTGAGCCGAAGGTCGGGTCGGGGTATTCGTCGGTGATGATCGGGATCAGGCGGCGGTGCTCCTTCGGACCCACGGGGATCTCGCAGAGCTTGCCGACGATGGGCGCGTAACGCTCGTCGCTGGGGTGCACGGCCACGGCGCCGTCGCCGAGCATGGTCTCGGGGCGGGTGGTGGCGATCGAGATGTAGTCGCGCTCTTCCTCGAAGAGCACGTTGCCGTCCTCGTCCTTCTCGACGTAGGTGTAGGTCGCGCCGCCGGCCAGCGGGTACTTGAAGTGCCACATGTGGCCCGCGACCTCGAGGTTCTCGACCTCGAGATCCGAGATTGCCGTCTCGAAATGCGGGTCCCAGTTGACCAGCCGCTTGCCGCGGTAGATCAGGCCCTTTTCGTACATGTCCACGAAGACCTTGATGACGGCGTCGTGGAAGTTGCCGTCCTCGCCCGCGGGCGCGCTCTCGGCCCCGGACATGGTGAAGGCGTTGCGCGACCAGTCGCAGGAGGCGCCGAGGCGCTTGAGCTGGTTGATGATGGTGCCGCCGGACTGCTGCTTCCACTCCCAGATCTTCGCGGTGAAGGCCTCGCGGCCCATCTCGCGGCGGGTCGCGTTGGACGGGTCCTTGGCGAGTTCACGCTCGACGACCATCTGGGTCGCGATGCCGGCGTGGTCCTGACCGGGCTGCCAGAGCGTGTCGTAGCCGCGCATGCGGTGCCAGCGGATCAGGATGTCCTGCAGCGTGTTGTTGAAGGCGTGGCCCATGTGCAGGCTGCCGGTCACGTTCGGCGGCGGGATCATGATGCTGAAGGTTTCCGGGCGCGAGGCGTTGGCCCCGGCCTTGAAGGCGCCTGCCTTCTCCCACGCCTCGTAGATCCGCGCTTCGGCGGCGCTAGCGTCAAACGTCTTTTCCATGGCCATCGACAAGTCTCCTGCAGTCGCGCCCGGGATAGCGAAACCGGGGCAGAAGGGGAAGCCCCGGAGGCATGCGGGCCGGATTGCGGCCACGAATTCACGCGCGCGGCGGGCCGGACGATGGGGAGAGGTATCGGATGGCGGGGGCCGGACAGCAAAACGGCGGCGCCCAGGGAGGAGGAGAGGGCGCCGCCGTCAATTCTCCGGACGCCCTGGGAGGAGGAGGAGGGCTCCAGAAACCGGATGGACCCGCGGGTCCGAAACTCGCGCGCGACGGGACCAGGGAGGAGGAGGTCCCGTCGCGATTACGAACGACCCGAGGGAGGAGTGGGTCATCGTGACGGTGGGGCATGGCCCCGAATGGGTTGCGGCAGGGTCAGGGAGGAGGAGAGACCCTGCCGCGGATCGAACGCCCCAGGGAGGAGGAGAGGGGCTCCGAAACTTGCTGGGCTTTTCGCCCGAATGGGGTGCGGCAGGGTCAGGGAGGAGGAGAGACCCTGCCGCGTATCGAACGCCCCAGGGAGGAGGAGAGGGGCTCCGAAACTGTTGGGCTTTTCGCCCGAATGAGGTGCGGCGGGATCAGGGAGGAGGAGAGATCCCGCCGCGGATCGAACGCCCCAGGGAGGAGGAGAGGGGCTCCGAAACTGTCGGGCGTTCAGCCCGTCTGGTCTTTGCGGCGGCGGCCTCGGGAGGAGGAGTGAAGCCGCCGCCGGGTTCGATGGGCTCAGGGAGGAGAAGAGAGCCCGTCGAAATCAGATCTGTCTCAGGCCTCGTAGGCGGCCTGCCATGCGACCCGGCGGATCATCGAGCGGTGCAGCCCGAGGTCGCTCAGTTCGCGGTTGCTCAGCGCGGACAGCTCGTTCCGCGTTTCCTTGAAGAGCTTGCGGCGGGCGTTGCGCTCGCGCAGCGAAGTCATCATGGATGCGATGCGACCGCTGAAACCGCTCTGGGTGCTGGTGTTCTGTTCGGTTGCGTATGCCATCTTGCTTGTTAGCCTGTGTTCGTGCGTTGCGTTGTTGGCCTATACTTGGGCCAAATGCTGCAACTGCACAATCCCGGCAGGCCACAAGTCGGCTATGCAGTTAGCGCATGGAGTAGCTGAGGGAGACCTGAGCGAAACCAATGCGTTAAGTATAAAAAATGGGCAGACCCTGTTCGAGAATTGCAACGGGTGCAAAGTGACCCTACGTCGGGTTGCACAGAGCGAAAGGAATTTACATGGCCGGTACAATTGAAGCGGTGAAGGCCGAACTCGCGCGGCTCGAGCTTCCCGGCGGCGGCGACCTGATTTCGCGCGACATGATTCGTGCGCTGAGCGTCGACGGCGACGCCGTGCGCTTCGTGATCGAGGCGCCGAGCCCCGAGATGGCACGCCAGATGGAGCCCCTGCGCGCGGCGGCCGAACGCGCCGTGGCCTCGCTTCCCGGGGTGCGCACGGTCAGCGTGGCGCTCACCGCCCA
>NZ_JAATOS010000294.1:0-5130 GCF_011806505.1 Salipiger sp. HF18
CCAGCGTGGTGGTGGCGTGGAAGCCGAGCCACGGCTTGCCTTCCATCGGGTGCTCGCCGGCCTGCGTCAGGACGGTGTCGAGCACCACTTCCTTGGTCACGCCGTTCAGCGTCAGGTCGCCGGTGATCAGCGCGGTGTCGTCGCCGGTCACTTCGATGCCGGTCGAGGTGAAGGTCACCAACTCGCTGTCATCGGTGGCGCCGAAGAAATCGTCGCTCATGAAGTGCTCGAAGCGGGCTTCCCAGCCGGTCAGCATCGAGCGCACCGGGAAGGAGACCTCGACGGAGGACGCGGCCGGATCTTCGGCGTCGAACGAGATATCGCCCGTGAAGCCCGAGAACATGCCGTAACCGGTCGAGAAACCGAGGTGGTTGTAAGAGAAGACGATCTGGCTGTGGCTGCTGTCGAGCGTGTAGCTCTCGGGGGCTGCGACTGCGGCGAGGGGAGTGGCCGCGATCAGGCCGGCGAGAAGAAGCGATTTCATGTCGGGCTCCGTCAGGATGAAAAGGGGTCGTTCGGGCAGGATCCCAGTGAGCCTGCCGATGACGGATAGATGGCGGTTTGCTGCGCTGCCGCAACTGCCGCTTCCCCCACAGGAACCGTTCGAAAACGAACACTTGTCTTGCAGATTTCCGCGCAGCCGGGCGTCCGGGTCGGCGTCGCTCCGCGCGCAGGCAGGTCAGACTGCAGCGCCCGGCAATCAGCGTGAAGACCGAGAGTCCCGCCCGCATGAGCGCCGCCTCCTCCGTCAGCGGCGCGAGCCAAAGCCCCATCGCCACCATGACGAGCCCCGCGCCCCGGCGAAGGCGGTCATCAGCCCCCCCAGCCACAGCGCCCCGCCGACCGATCCATTGGGGGCCAGTCTGGTGCATCTCTGCGGCATCACTCATCGCTCGACTCCTGTCGCGGCACGGGCATTCTGCCCTTGATCTTCTGCCGCGAGCCTCGGCATCAATCCCGCCGGGTATGCTGCGACATGCGGCGGACTTCCGGGCAAGGCCCCGCCCCGCAGACACCGCACCAAAGGCCTGGCCCGACGCGGCCGTTCGCGCTTGATCCTGCCGCTCACCGGTGTATATGGGCGCATCCCTTCGCGTGAACGTTTCAACCGCGCAGTCTCTCGTGGGCAGGTGCGGAGGGTGAGCCTGTCCTATGAAATGCGCCCAGACAGAAATGGAGCTCACATGCCGCTTTACGAGCATGTTTTCATCGCGCGTCAGGACCTGTCCAACGCGCAGGCCGAAGGCCTCGTCGAACATTTCGGCACCGTCCTCTCGGACAACGGCGGCAAGATCGTCGATTCCGAGTACTGGGGCGTGAAGACCATGGCCTACAAGATCAACAAGAACCGCAAGGGCCACTACGCCTTCCTGCGCACCGATGCGCCCGCCGCAGCCGTGCAGGAAATGGAGCGCCTGATGCGCCTGCATGACGACGTGATGCGCGTCCTGACCATCAAGGTCGACGAGCACGCCGAAGGTCCGTCGGTCCAGATGCAGAAGCGCGACGAGCGCGAAGGCCGCCGCGAGCGCCGCAACTAATCACCTGAAGAAGAGGAGTTAAACCATGGCTGCAAAACCGTTTTTCCGCCGCCGCAAGGTCTGCCCCTTCTCGGGCGACAATGCACCTGCCATCGACTACAAGGACACGAAGCTGCTGCAGCGCTACATCTCGGAGCGTGGCAAGATCGTTCCGTCGCGCATCACCGCAGTGTCCGCGAAGAAGCAGCGTGAGCTGGCCCGCGCCATCAAGCGCGCCCGCTTCCTCGCCCTTCTCCCCTACGTCGTGAAATAAGGAGACAGGCACATGCAAGTCATTCTTCTTGAGCGCGTGGCCAAGCTCGGCCAGATGGGCGATGTCGTCGACGTCAAGGCCGGCTATGCCCGCAACTACCTGCTCCTGCAGGGCAAGGCGCTGACCGCCTCGAAAGAGAACATCGCCCAGTTCGAAGCGCAGAAAGCTCAGCTCGAGGCCCGTAACCTGGAGACCAAGCAGGAAGCCGAAGCCCTCGCCGACAAGCTCGACGGACAGCAGTTCGTCGTGATTCGCTCGGCATCGGACGGCGGCAACCTCTACGGCTCCGTCACCACCCGTGACGCCGCCGATGTCGCGACCGCCGAAGGCTTCTCGATCGACCGCAAGCAGGTCATCATCCGCCAGCCGATCAAGGAACTGGGTCTGCACGACGTCGAGGTGCACCTGCACCCCGAAGTGATGTGCGTGGTCACGATCAACGTCGCCCGCTCGCCGGAAGAGGCAGAGCTGCAGGCGTCCGGCAAGTCGATCCAGGAACTCGCTGCCGAGGAAGAGGCCCAGGCCGAATTCGAGATCTCCGAGCTGTTCGACGATCTCGGCGCAGCCGGTTCCGACGATGCCGACATCGTCGACACCCCGGAAGGCGACGACAGCGCGAACTGATCCCAGGGATCTTGATCGCGGCGGTCACGCCAATGCCAAAAAAGAGACCGCGCCGGCAAACCCGGCGCGGTTTTTTTATGCATCCACTCCCGTTTTGCGAGACTTACAGCAAAAAATAGAATCGCGTACGGTTTGTTTCGGCAATTATTCGCTCCTGAATGTGCCGAATGTTCTCTTTCCTGATCGAACTCCGTCACCAAAAAACTAAGAATTAAACAGGATTACATCTAAAACTTGCTCCCCGTCGTGACAGCGTGCACCTCCCCCCGGTCCGACACCGGACGCGGTTTCCGGGCAGCAAGTAGAAAGGGCAGAAAAAGACGTGACGTTGGAACAACGCATCGCAGCACGAGTTCGCCAGCATAGGCAAGCCGCAGGGCTCACCCAGTCGGAACTGGCGAACAAGATCGGGGCACACACCCAGCAGATCTACCGGTACGAGACAGGCGGCGGGCGGATCCCCGCGACCCATCTGTGCGAGATCGCCCGTGTGCTTGCGCTACCGCTCGAGGCATTCTTTGACGAACAGACCGATATCGGCACCGACGACGAACTTCTCCTGCGCGACACGCGCACCGTCGCCATGCTGCTCCGCTCGCTCTCTGCAGAGCGCCGCAGCGCCATCATCGACCTGTTGAGGGCCATGGCAGCGGAGTGACCGCCGGCCGCCTCTGAGCCAAGCAAAAAGGCCGCCCCTTGGGGCGGCCTTTTCGTATTCTGGCGGGCGATCCGGAAGACCGCCCGGTGATCCCGGGATCACTCCTCGTCGAGCGCCTCGACGGCGGTCTGGAGCTCGTCCTTAGAAACTTCCTTCTCGGACACCTTGGCCTGAGCCGCGATGTGATCGATGACCTTGTCCTCGAAGATCGGCGCGCGCAGCTGCTGCTGCATCTGGGCGTTCTGGCGCACGAAGTCGAAGAAGGCGCGTTCCTGGCCCGGGTACTGGCGGGCCTGGCTCATGATCGCCTGGGTCATCTCGGCGTCGGTCACCTCGACCTCTGCCTTCTGGCCGATCTCGGCGAGCAGCAGGCCAAGGCGCACGCGGCGCTCGGCGAGCTTGCTGTGCTCTTCGGTCGGCTCGATGGCGCCGTGGTCGTGGCCGTGATCTTCCGGGTGCTCTTCGTGGTAGAGCTGGTGGGCGATCTGTTTGGCCTCGGCGTCGACGAGGGTCGGCGGCAGCTCGAAGCTGACCAGCGCGTCGAGCTTGTCGAGCAGGTCACGCTTCATCACCTGGCGCGCGGCACCGGCGAATTCCGCCTCGAGGCGCTCGCGGATCTGGCCCTTCAGCGACTCCAGGTCCTCGGCGCCGAACTTCTTGGCGAGCTCGTCGTCGACCTCGGCCTCGACGGGCTCTTTCACGGCCTTGACGGTCACGTCGAAGACGGCCGTCTTGCCGGCGAGGTGCTCGGCACCGTATTCCTCGGGGAAGGTGACCTCGACGGCCTTCTCTTCCTCGGCCTTCACGCCCACGAGCTGCTCTTCGAAGCCCGGGATGAAGGAGTCGGAGCCCAGCACCAGCGGGTAATCCTCGGCGGCGCCGCCCTCGAAGGGCTCACCGTCGACCTTGCCGACGAAGTCGATCACGACCTGGTCGCCATCCTTGGCCTTGAAGTCCTGCGCGGTCTTGGCGAGCGAGGCCAGAGCCTCGTCCACCGACGCGTCGTCGGCCTTGACCACGAGCTTCTCGATCTCGACGCCCGAGAGGTCGACCTCCGGCACGTCCGGGAGCTTCTCGTAGGACATCTCGACGTTCACGTCGTCGCCTTCTTTCCAGTCCTCGTTGGTCATCTTGACCTGGGGCTGGAGCGCGGGACGGTCGCCGCTCTCTTCGAAGTGCTTCGACATCGCCGCGTCGATCTCTTCCTGCATGGACTCGCCGAGCAGACGCTCGCCGAACTGCTTCTTGAGCAGCGGCATTGGCACCTTGCCCTTGCGGAAGCCCTTCATTTCGATCTCGGGCTGCGCTTCCTTGAGCTAGCGTTGACCTTGGCGTCCAGTTCCTCGGCGGTGAGGATGAGCTCATAGGCGCGCTTCAGACCTTCATTCAGCGTCTCGGTGACCTGCATGTCATCTTCCTTGGTTCTTGCGCGGCCCCGTCTCTCAGCGCCGCCTGTACTCTGTCGAATTTGCGGTCTTCTATGCGTCCGCGCCCTTGCGCGCAAGGCGGATTTGCGTGCCGCGCTGCGGCATCTCCATGGCTCGGCACGGGACCGCGAAACAACCGCTTGCCAGCCGCCCGGTGCTGAAGTAATCAGACCGCCGATGCGGGTGTAGCTCAATGGTAGAGCAGGAGCTTCCCAAGCTTAAGACGAGGGTTCGATTCCCTTCACCCGCTCCACGCCCCCCGGCCTTTCCGACATACGCCAGCCGCAGCAAGCTGACCCTTGCCAAGCGCGCCCTGCCCGGTCACAGATCGGGGCAGCCATGACCTTCCGTTTCGTACACAGTTCCGACCTTCACCTCGGCCGCCGCTTCGCGAACATTCCCGAGCCGGCCGACGGCAACATCCGTGGCCGCCTGATGGAGGCCCGCCACGCGGCGCTCCTGCGCCTCGCCGAGGCCGCGCGGCAGAGTGGCGCGCAGCATATCCTGCTGGCGGGCGACAGCTTCGACACCGCCACGCCCTCGCCCACGCTGATCCGGCAGACGCTGGGCGCCATCGCCGAGGACGAGACGCTCACCTGGTGGCTGCTGCCCGGCAACCACGACAAC
>NZ_JAATOS010000295.1:0-5101 GCF_011806505.1 Salipiger sp. HF18
CGAGATCACCGCGAAGACCAGCAGCATGACCACCGATTCCACCACGATCAGGTCGCGCTGGGTGATGGCCTGGAAGATCAGCCGCCCCAGCCCCGGCAGGAAGAACACCTGCTCGATGATGATGGCCCCCGCCAGCAGGAACGAGAACTGCAGCCCGATGATGGTCAGCACCGGGATCATCGCGTTGCGCACCCCGTGCCGCCACAGCGCCTGCCGGCGCGTGAGCCCCTTGGCGCGGGCGGTGCGGATGAAATCCTCGTGCAGGATGTCGAGCAGCGACGAGCGCATCACCCGGGTCAGGATCGCCGCCTGCGGCAGGGCAAGCGCGACGGCGGGAAGCGTGAGGGCCTTCAGCCCCATCAGCGGGTCGTCCCAGCCGGGGAAGCCGCCGGCGCTGAACCAGCGCAGCTTGATGGCGCAGAGCAGCACCAGTAGCATGGCGAACCAGAAGTTCGGGATGGCGATGCCGAGCTGCGTCGCCGCGATCACCCCCGCATCTCCTGCCCGGCCGCGGCGCGCGGCGGCGAAGATGCCTGCCGGGAAGGCGATGACCACCGACAGTGTCAGCGCGTAGAGCGCCAGCGGCAGCGACACCCGGATGCGCTCGGCCACCATCTGCGAGACCGGCGCGCGGTAGGTGTAGGAGGTGCCGAAGTCGCCCTGCACCATGCCGCCGACCCAGGCGAGGTAGCGCTCGGCCCGCGGCAGGTCGAGCCCGAGCTCGGCCCGCAGCGCGGCGACGGTGTCGGGACGGGCGTTGATGCCCAGCATGTAGCTCGCCGGATCGCCGGGCGCGACCTCGACCACGAGGAAGATCACCAGCGAGGCGAGCGCGAGGCTGAGCGCGAGGATGACCAGCCGTTTCAGGGCGTAGGCAAGCATCGTCCGCTCCCTAGGCGGCGCGGGCGGAGGATGTGCCGCTCATCGCGCCAGCAGCTCCAGCGGGTCGTAGCCCGGCCCCGTGCCCCACGCGACCTCGGGCAGGCTGTCGGGCTTGAAGCGCAGGCCCGCCATCTCGTCGCGGGTGACGAAGCGGCGGGTGTGGACCACGCCCTCGGGATCGCGCCAGGCGTCCGACAGGGTGCCGTCGGCGATGGTGCAGCGGAAGAAGATCTCGACCTGGTGAAAACCGCTGCGCGGCTCGTGGTATTCGTTCACGAGGCAGGGCGGACCGACGGCCACGGTGAGGCCGGTCTCCTCGTGCACCTCGCGGGCGAGGTTGTCGGGCAGCGAGGCGCCAGTCTCGGCGCCGCCGCCCGGGGCGCACCACAGGTCGCTGTGCCCGCCGGGCCAGGCATTGACCAGCAGCAGGCGGTTTTCGTGCAGGATGACGGCGCGACAGGCGAGGCGGTGAGGGCGTGACATGGCGCGGAGGTTTGCACCTTTCGCGGCGGGGCGGAAGGCCGTATTCCCCCCTCCATGACCGGTTTTTTCGCCTTTCTTCCGCCGACCTGCCACGAGGTGCCCCGATGCTGTCGCTGACCTTCGAGGGGGCGCGGGTGATGCGCCCGGACGGCTGGGACGACGCGCCTCTGGCCATCGACGGCGGGCGGGTGGTCGAGGGCGCCGCCGGGCGCCGGGTTGACCTGACGGGCTACGACATCCTGCCCGGCATCGTCGACGCCCATGGCGACGGGTTCGAACGCCACATGGCACCGCGCCGCGGGGCGCTGCGCGAACGCGAGTCAGGCATGGTGGCCTGCGCGGCGGAGCTTGCCGCCAACGGCATCACCACGGCGATGCTGGCGCAGTTCTGGTCGTGGGAAGGCGGCATGCGCGGGCCGGAGTTCGCCGAGGAGGTCTTTACCTCGGTCAGCGCGGTTGCCCCCACGGTGCCGGTGGACCTGCGGCTGCAGCTGCGGCTCGAGACGCATTTCCTCGACAGGTTCGCCGAGGCCGAGGCCGCCGTGGCGCGGCACGGCATCGGCTACGTGGTGTTCAACGACCACCTGCCCCACGCCCGGCTTGCCGAGGGACGCAAGCCGCCGCGGCTGATCGGACAGGCGCTGAAATCCGGGCGCTCGCCCGAGACCCATCTCGCGCTGATGCAGGCGCTGCACGCCCGCGCCGACGAGGTGCCGGAGGCGCTGGACGGGCTCTGTGCGCGGCTGGCAGCGCGGGGCGTGCGCATGGGCAGCCACGACGACCGGACCGCCGGGGCGCGCGCCGGGTGGCGGGCCCGGGGCGTGCGTGTGTCGGAGTTCCCCGAGACCGTCGAGGCGGCGCAGGCGGCACGGGGTGGCGGCGACGCGGTGGTGATGGGCGCGCCCAACGTGGTGCGCGGGGCGAGCCACGCGGGCAACGTGGCGGCGAGCGAGCTGATCGGGCGGGGGCTTTGCGATGCGCTGGCTTCGGATTACCACTACCCGGCGCCGGCGCGGGCGGCGTGGCGCTGCGTGGAGCTAGGGCTGCTGGACGCGCCCGAGGCGTGGCGGCTGGTCTCCGACGGGCCGGCGCGGCTGCTGGGGCTGGCCGATCGCGGACGGCTGGAGCCGGGGCTGCGGGCGGATCTGGTGGTGATGGACCGCGCGACGCGGCGGATCTCGATGACCGTGGCCGGCGGGCAGGTGGCTTGGCTCTCGGGGGCGCTGGCGGGGCGGCTGATCTGAGGGCCGCGCCCGTGGCGAGGGCAGGAGCGAGGGGCCAGCCCCTCGCGCTCCCCGGAGTTTAGGGGCAAGATGAAGACGGGGCGTGGCGCCCCGGTCCGGACCCCGGTCAGCCGCGGATGATGCGGTTGACGTGGCCCATCTTGCGACCGGCCTTGACGGCACCCTTGCCGTAGAGGTGGATCGCGGTGTCGGCTTCGCGCGCTAGTTCCGGCAGCCGGTCGAGATCGTCGCCGATCAGGTTCTCCATCTGCACGTCGGCGTAGCGGCTCCCGTCTCCGAGCGGCCAGTTGGCCACGGCGCGGATGTGCTGTTCGAACTGGTCGATGGTGCAGCCGTTCTGGGTCCAGTGGCCGGAGTTGTGGACCCGCGGCGCCATCTCGTTCACCAGCAGGCCCTGCGGCGTCACGAAGAGCTCGACGCCCATCACGCCCACGTAGTTGAGCGCGTTGAGGATCTGCGCCGCGAGCAGCACCGCGTCGGTGCGCTGCTTGCCGGAGAGGCGCGCGGGCACGGTGGTGGTGCGCAGGATACCCTCGCGGTGGATGTTCTCGCCCGGGTCGAAGCAGGCCACCGAGCCGTCGGCGCTGCGGGCGGCGATTACCGAGACCTCGCAGGAGAACTCGACGAAGCCCTCGAGGATGGCGGGCGCGCCGCGCATGTCTTCGAGTGCCTGTGCGGCGTCCTCGGGTCCGAGGATCCGCGCCTGGCCCTTGCCGTCGTAGCCGAAGCGGCGGGTCTTGAGGATCGCCGGCGTGCCGATCACCTCGAGCGCCGCGGCGAGGCTGTCGGCGTCGGTGATGTCTGCGAAGGGCGCGGTCCTGAGGCCCAGATCGGTCAGGAAGGTCTTCTCAGTGAGCCGGTCCTGGCTCACGCGCAGCGCCTCGCGTCCGGGACGGATCGGACGCAGCTCCTGCAGCACGTCGAGCGCCGCGGTGGGGATGTTCTCGAACTCGTAGGTGATCACGTCGACCGAGGCCGCGAATTCCGCCAGCGCGTCGTGGTCCTCGTAGGAGGCGGTGGTCACAGCATCGGCCACGTGGCCGGCGGGCGGGTTCGCCCCCGGCTCGAAGACGTGGGTGCGCAGGCCGAGGCGGCTGGCCGCGACCGAGAGCATCCGGCCGAGCTGTCCGCCGCCGAGAATGCCGATGGTCGCTCCTTGGGGAAGTTGGTCGGACATGGTCTGCCTCCGGTGCTGGGTGTCTCGGGGCGGTTCTGTCGCGAAACGCCGCCGCAGGCAAGCGGGCATTGCCCCGGACGCGCCGCCGAAGCAGCGCCGGGCCCCGCCTCAGCCGCGCTCGGGCTCGTCGGGGATCGAGGCGGACAGCGCGTCGCGCCAGGCGTCGAGCCGGTCGGCGAGAGCCGGGTCCTGCAGCGCGAGGATACCCGCGGCCATGAGCCCTGCGTTGGCCGCGCCGGCACCGCCGATGGCCATTGTGCCGCCCGGGAAGCCGCGCGGCATCTGGACGATGGAATAGAGGCTGTCGACACCCGAGAGCGCGCGCGTCTGCACCGGCACGCCAAGCACCGGCACGCGGGTCTTGGAGGCCATCATGCCGGGCAGGTGCGCGGCACCGCCGGCGCCGGCGATGATCACCTGCAGCCCGCGCTCGGCCGCGGTCTTGCCGTAGCTCCAGAGCCGGTCCGGCGTGCGATGCGCCGAGACGATCTTCACCTCGTAGCGCACGCCCAGTTCGTCGAGAATCCGTGCGGCCTCTTCCATGGTCGGCCAGTCCGACTGGCTGCCCATGATGATCCCGACCTTGACCGCCTCTTCCGCCATTCCGTGCCCTCTGCCCTGAAAGAAGCCCGCACTATAGCGGTTGGCCGTCCCTTGTCCATGCGGCAGGGGACGGCCGGGGGACCTGTGTCAGGCCGGCATCTTGTCCTGCGTCCTGGTGTCGAAATCCGAGGCCGCGTGACGCTCGTGCAGCTGCTCCGAGGGCTCGCCCGAGGTCTTGTTGACGATGCGGCCACGTTGCACCGCCGGACGCTCGGCGATCTCGTCGGCCCAGCGGATCACGTTCTTGTAGCTCTGCACGTCGAGGAACTCGCCCGCGTCGTAGGCGCCGCCATGCACGGTGCGCCCGTACCACGGCCAGATCGCGATGTCGGCGATGGTGTAGTCGTCGCCGGTGACGAACCTGCGGTCCGAGAGGTTGCGGTCGAGCACGTCGAGCTGGCGCTTCACCTCCATGGCGAAACGGTCGATGGGGTATTCCATCTTGTAGGGCGCATAGGCGTAGAAATGCCCGAAGCCGCCGCCGAGGTAGGGCGCGCTGCCCATCTGCCAGAACAGCCACGAGAGCATCTCGGCCCGGTCCTCGGGCTTGCCGAGGAAGGCGCCGAACTTCTCGGCGAGGTGCATCAGGATGGCGCCGGATTCGAAGACCCGCACGGGCTTGTCGCCGGAGCGGTCGAGCAGCGCCGGGATCTTGGAGTTCGGGTTCACCTCGACGAAGCCCGAGCCGAACTGATCGCCGTCGCCGATCTTG
>NZ_JAATOS010000296.1:0-5055 GCF_011806505.1 Salipiger sp. HF18
CTGCACGGTGTGATAGCTCTCGAGGGTCCAGTTCGAGGTCAGCACCTCGATCGGGGTCTTGATGGCGTCACCCTCGCTCTTGAACGAGAGGATGAGGATCCACAGGATCGGGAAGAAGATCGCGATGCCGACGAGCCATGCGGCCACGGTCACGATCGCCTTCCGGCGGTTGGTCACGGCGCGGGCCATCTCAGTGCTCCCCCTCTGTCATCTGTCCGGGATTGCGCCCGCCGGAGATCGCGTCCGGCGTTGCGCCATCGGTGTCGGGCCGCGCGCCTTCGGGGGCGCCGCCGGTCGCTCCGGCCGTGGCCGGGGCGAAGCCGCTGGGGTGATCGATGGGTTCCATGGTCATGCGTCCAGGTTCTTGCCGATCATCCGCATCAGGAAGATCGCGACGATGTTGGCGAGGATGATGGCGACGACGCCACCGGCCGAGCCTCCGCCCACGTCGAACTGCAGCAGCGACTGCACGTAGATCAGGTAGGTGAGGTTGGTCGAGGCGGTCCCGGGACCGCCGGCGGTGGTCACGAGGATCTCGGCGAAGATCGACAGCAGGAAGATGGTCTGGATCAGGATCACCACGGTGATGGCACGCGAAAGGTGCGGCACCATGATGTAGTAGAACCGCGACAGGGCGCTCGCGCCGTCCATCTCGGCCGCCTCGAGCTGCTCCTGGTCGAGCGACTGCAGCGCCGTCAGCAGGATCAGCGTGGCGAAGGGCAGCCACTGCCAGCTCACGATGAAGATGATCGAGGCCAGCGGCGCCTGGCTCAGGAAATCATAGGGCTCTAGTCCGAGGAAATGCGCGAAATGTCCGAAGAGTCCGTTCACCGGGTTCATGAACATGTTCTTCCAGACCAGCGCCGACACCGTGGGCATCACGAAGAAGGGCGCGATCACCATGATCCGCACCACCCCCTGTCCCCAGAACGGCTGGTCGAGCAGCAGCGCCAGCAGCGTGCCGCCGATCACGGTGATCAGCAGCACCCCGCCCACCAGCAACAGCGTGTTGCCGAGCGCGTCGAAGAAGGCCGGGTCGGTGAGGAAGAAGCGGTAGTTGGTCCAGCCGGTGAACTCCTCCATCCCCGGCATCAGCAGGTTGTAGCGGAGGAAGGAGAAGTAGAGCGTCATCACCAGCGGGACGATCATCCATCCGAGCAGCAAGAGCACGGCGGGGGAGATCATCAACCTTGCTGCGGCGCGGGAATGCTGGGTGGCCATGGCAGGTCTCTCGGCAGGAGGGGGCGCCGGGACGCGGGACGTGCGTCACCGGCGGCGGATGCGACGCACGGACGGAACGGGCGGCGCGCCGGGCGG
This sequence comes from Salipiger sp. HF18, assembly GCF_011806505.1. Taxonomy (NCBI): domain Bacteria; kingdom Pseudomonadati; phylum Pseudomonadota; class Alphaproteobacteria; order Rhodobacterales; family Roseobacteraceae; genus Salipiger; species Salipiger sp. HF18. Next base: position 1,318 of record NZ_JAATOS010000296.1, read on the forward strand.
AAAGGGGTGCAGGCCAGGAGGGCAGGCCCGCACCCGAGGCGGAAGGCGGTTACTTGATGTAGCCGGCCTTCATCATCTCGCGCTGCGTCAGCTGCTGCGCGTTGTTGAGCGCGGTGTCCGCATCGACCTGCCCGGCAAGGGCTGCCGAGAACTGCTGGCCGACCGCCGTGCCGATGCCCTGGAATTCGGGGATCGAGACGAACTGGGCGCCGACGTAGGGCACGTCCTGGACCGAGGGCTTCTCGGGGGTGGCCGCGTCCATGGTCTGCTTGGTCAGCGTCGCGAAAGGAGCTTCCTCGAGGTAGGTGCTGTTCTCATAGAGAGAGGTGCGGGTGCCCGGAGGTGCTGCGCGCCAGCCCTGCTTCTCGGCCACGAGCTGGGTGTACTCCTTGGAGGTCGCCCAGGCGACGAAGGCCTTGGCCGCGTCCGGCGAGTCCGAGGACTGCGGGATGCCGAGGTTCCACGACCACAGCCAGTTGCCGTGGTTGTCGACGCCTTCCTTGTTCGGGAAGACCGCGTAGCCGACCTTGTCTGCGACAGTGGATTCCTCGGGGTCGGTCACGAAGCCCGCGGCGACAGTGGCGTCGATCCACATGCCGCACTTGCCCTGCTGAAACAGCGAGAGGTTCTCGTTGAAGCCGTTCGAGGACGCGCCCGGAGGACCGTAGTTGGTCATCATCTCGAGGTAGTCCTTGAACGCCGCCTGCCACTCCTCGCTGTCGAACTGCGGTTTCCAGTCCATGTCGAACCAGCGCGCGCCGTAGCTGTTGGCCATGGCCATCGCGGCGGCGGCTTCCTTGATCTGCGCCCAGGTGGGCTCTTCGGGGATGCTCACGCCCGCGGCCTCGGCGAGGTCCTTGCGGTACATCACGAAGGCGGATTCACCGTAGAAGGGCAGCGCGTAGAGCGTGCCGTCCACCGACAGCGCCTCGCGGATCGAGGGGATCAGGTCGTCGGCGTCATAGCCCTCGGGCAGATCGTCGAGGGCCAGCAACCAGCCGCGCTCGCCCCAGATCGGCACCTCGTAGTTGCCGATGGTCATCACGTCGAACTGGCCACCGCCGGTGGCCACGTCCTGCGTGACGCGCTGGCGCAGGACGTTCTCCTCAAGCGTGACCCACTCGACTTCGATGTCGGGGTGCTGCGCGTTGAAGTCTTCCATCATGCCCTGCATGCGGATCATGTCGCCGTTGTTCACGGTCGCGACGGTGATGGTCTCGGCCATTGCCGAAGTTGCGAGTGCGCCAACAGCACACGCGCCCAGAAGGGCGCGATACGAATAAGGCATGGATTATCCTCCCAAATCTCCCCAGCATGAGCATATGCCCATATTGTGAAAAAAAGCTCACATATGGATACGAGTCGAGTCAAGCCCGTTTTGGGGGCATCGCGTGGATTATCTGCTGATCAATTCAGCGGCGGTGATCTCGGCGGGGATCAGCCCGGCGATCAGCCGCCCGCGAAGAGCGGCCCGCAAGGGCTTGATCTTGCTCACGCCTCCGCCGATGCAGAGCACCGGGTTGTCGTTCACTGGCACCCTGGATCCGACCATGAAAGCATTGACGGGATGGTCGATATACTGTCCGTCCGCATCGAAGATATGGCCGCAGATTTCGCCCGCGGCCCCGGCCTTCTGCACGGCGCGCAGCTCGGCCTCGGTGATGAACCCGTCCATGAAAAGCGGTGCGTCGTCCGCCATCTGGCCGATGCCGACGATGGTGATATCCGCCTGCGCCGCCAGCGCGCGCGAACTCTGCACGTGCGGCAGCGCGCGGTAGGTGGCGAACTCCTCGGCGTCGCGCGCCATCACCGGAACGGACATCGGGTAGTGCGGTGCGCCGGTCTTGTCGGCGATGCGCATGATGACCTCGTAGAACGAGGCCGAGCCGTCGGGAGAGACGTTGCCGATCAGCGAGACCATCTTGTGCTGGCTGGCGGCGATCGTCGGCATCTGCTCGATCACCGCCCGCAGCGTCCGCCCGGTGCCGAGCGCTATGAGCTTCGGCGTCTGGTCGCGGAACACCCGTTCGAGCTCGGGCGCGGCAAAGGAGGCGATGGCCCGCAGCGCCTCCTGACCGGGTCCGAGACGCGGCGCCACGCGGGCGCGGCTCAGGCCGAATTTCTGGCGCAGCGCCCGTTCGAGCTCGAGGCATTCGGCGATGGGGTGGTCGATGCGCACCCGCACCAGTCCCTCGGCCACGGCGCGCGCCACCATGCGCTGGGCGCGCTGGCGCGAGATCCCCAGCTCCTCGGCGATCTGGTCCTGACGCAGGCCGCCCACGTAGTAGAGCCAGCCCGCCCGGGCCGCGATGTCCTGTGCCGGTACGTCGCCGTCGTCACTCATAGGGCAGGGTCCTCGTCGCAGCGGATGTCAGAAGGTGCGGGGCAAGATGCGCGAGTTCGCCGAAATCTGCAAACCTGCGGTGCGGCTGCGCATCGGGGGCAGAGGGCGGCTCGATCTCGGCGAAGTGGCTGCCGCCGGTGAAATGCCAGACCTGCATCCCCGCCGCGAGGCCCGCACGGATGCCCGCGAGCGAGTCCTCGATCAGCAGGCAATGCTCGGGCCGGATCCCGGCCTTGGCCGCCGCCAGCAGCGGCAGATCCGGGGCGGGCTTGCCGTTGGCAACCTCGGAGGCGGTGGTGATGCGGCCCTCGAAAAGCGCCGAGAGCCCGGTGATCTCGAGCGAGCGCATCAGCCGCGCGGGGCTCGAGCTGGTGGCCAGCGCGTAGGGCAGGCGCAGCGCCTCGACGGTCTCGCGGGCCCCAGGCATGACGCGCAGCTCGTGGCGGAAGGCCTCGACCAGCCGGGCGCGGTACTCGGCCTCGAAGCCCTCGGGCAGCGCGATGCCGAACTCCTGGCGGATCTGGTGCAGCACCACCGGGTAGCTGCGGCCGAGGAAATGGCGCGCCACGTAGGGCAGGTCGATCTCGACCCCGTGCAGCGCCAGCTCGGCCACGAGCATGCGCGCGCTTATGACCTCGCTGTCGACGAGCACGCCGTCGAAATCGAAGATGACAAGCCGGATGTCGGTCATGATGTGGAGCCCCCCCATCGTCCTCTAGACGAAGTGCCGGGCCGGAACCAGCCCCGCCGCGCCGCGCGAAAACCGCCTCCCGCAAGGGAAGGCGGATTTCTCGAAAAAGGCTGCGATTGGCCTCTTGCGCCTCCCGGAGGCTTCCACTAATAGACCCGCTACCGGGTGATTAGCTCAGTGGTAGAGCGCTTCGTTCACATCGAAGATGTCGGGGGTTCAAATCCCTCATCACCCACCATTTCCCCTTATTTACGACGGATCCGGACGCTGTGACGAGCGTCGTTGACTGTGCACTTTCGTGGCCCCGGCGCTTACCATCTGTCGTGCAGCGGACGCTCGGGCAGTGGCGGCAGCGGCTGGCCGATATCGCGGGCGATGGCCCGGTCGCGGCGCAGCGCATCGATGCGGCGTGTGGTGCGCCGTGCGCGCAGATGGGCATGCGTCCAGCCGAGCAACCGGGCGAGAAGGCCGGGGCGCAGCGGGCGCAGTCCGACGATGCGGGTGGGGGTGGTCATCCGGGATCTCCTTGCAGATTCGCGAAAACCCAGGCACCTTGCGTCCTCAAGTTCACTTGAGGTCAAGCGCCCGATGCCCCCCCGTCCCGGCAAAACCATCCGCCCCAACGACCTCTCGGTCGGAGAGATGGCCGCGCGCGCCGGCGTCGCGGTCTCGACCCTGCATTTCTACGAGGCCGAGGGGCTGA
>NZ_JAATOS010000297.1:0-5023 GCF_011806505.1 Salipiger sp. HF18
ACAGCCGGGCGCCGGCCAAAAGAAAAGGGCCCCGTGGCAGGACGCTGCCTCGGGGCCCTTCTGTTTCCCGGAAGGCCGGTCTTACTCGAAGACGCCGCAGGCGATCCGCCCACCCGCGTCGCCCGAGGGCTGGCTCTCGTAGTCGTCGGCGCCCGAGTGCACGACGAAGGCCGCGCCGTCATCGTCCATCAGGAACTCCTCGACCGAGAAGTCAGGCTTGAAGGCCTCGACCATCAGCACGCCATCCTCACCCACGTGGGCGTTGGGCAGGTCGCCCGGATGGGGGCCGTTCTCTGCCATGATGCCGTGCTCGGCATCTCCCGCGATGTGGCCACCGGCCGAGCTGAAGTCGTCGGCCGAGCAATCGCCGGTCTCGTGCATGTGGATGCCGTGGACGCCCTCGGGGATGTCCGTCAGGTCGATCGTGACATGCGCGGTGCCCGAGGCGGTGTCCTCGACGGTGACGGTGCCGATCGAGTTGCCCTCGGCATCGTTGACCGTTGCGGTCGCGGTGGCGGCAAGGGCCGGGCCCGCCATGAGGGCGGCGACGGTGCTGAGAAGGGCGAGACGTTTCATCATGAGGTCCTCCGTGTTCGTGTCACGTGATCGTATCACATGGGCCAACCGCCCGCCCGCGGCGGAGGTTCCTCAAACTTCTCGTGACCACCGACGGGCCGCGCCCCGGACCTGCCCGCAATGGCCGCTCCTGACAAGCTCCGGGCCGGAAAAGAAAAACGCCCCCGCAGTGACCTGCGAGGGCGTCTGAACTGGTCGGGACCGGCAGGCGCCCGTCCCTGTCGTCCGATCACTCGGCGGCAACGGCCTGCTTGAGGTAGGACAGCAGGGTCTCGGGCGAGGACTCGCCGTAGGGATCGTCCGGGCAGTTGTCCATCAGGCCGGGCTCTTCGAACCATGCCTCGATCACGCCGTTGTTGACGATGGCCGCATAGCGCCAGGAGCGCGGGCCGAAGCCGAGGTTGTCCTTGTTCACCAGCATGCCCATGCGGCGGGTGAATTCGCCCGAGCCATCGGGGATGACCTTGACGTTCTTGATGCCCTGGGCCTTGGCCCACTGGTTCATCACGAAGCTGTCGTTGACCGACAGGCAGTAGATTTCGTCGATGCCGTTGGCCTTGAACTCTTCGAAGTTGTTCTCGAAGCCCGGCAGCTGGTAGGTCGAGCAGGTCGGCGTGAAGGCGCCCGGCAGCGAGAACAGGATCACGCGCTTGCCTGCGAAATAGTCGGCAGTGGTCATGTCCTGCCAGCGGAACGGGTTCGGGCCCTCGATGGATTCGTCGCGCACACGGGTGCGGAAGGTGACATCGGGCAGCTTGGCGTTGGTTTTCATGGCTTCACTCCTGTCGAAAACACGATCTGTCTCTGTGCATCCGGCGCGGGGCCGGACTCTCCTCCCGAAGCGTGTGCAAGGCGGGTCGACCGTCGAACCCGGGAGGTACGGAACTGGTGAAGCAAGCTCCGTGCCAGCCCGCCCTCCCCGACGGAAAGCCATGCAGCACGAGGCGCTTGTCGGCCGTCATGATGGAATTGTCGAGTCCCGGACGGGACTTTTCCCGACATCAATCTTCCGCGCAGCGGGCGCCTGCCGAGGGCGGCGGCAATTGCACGATTTCCACCGCTTTCGGAAACCGGCCTGCCGCCGGTTCGAGCCGCGCGATCATCGCGGGCGTCGCCAGCATCGTGCCGTCGTCGGCGATCATCAGCACCGAATCGACGCCCATGTCGGCGGCGACCTGCGGCCACTCGCTGCGGCCCGCAACCGAGAGCGCCGTGGCCGCCGCATCGGCGCGGCTGCCGTCGGTATCCAGCACCGAGACCGAGACGATCTCCTGCACCGGCCAGCCGCTGCGCGGGTCGATGATATGGGCAAAGCGCGCGCCCTCGTGTTCGAAGAAGCGCTCGTAATTGCTCGGGGTGTAGAGCACCTCGCCCGAAGCCAGCGAGATCGCGCCCACCGCGCCCCAGACGAAGGGATCGCGGATCGCGACGCGCCACGCCCGGTCGCCGTGGCTGCCGATGACGTTGACGTCGCCGCCGGCGTTAAGCACCGCGTCGCCGATGCCGCGCGCTCGCAGGACCGTGCCCGCGAGGTCCAACGTGCGCCCTTGGCGTAGCCTCCGAGGTCGAGCTGCACCGCCGGGTTCACCGAGCCGACCGTATCGCCGTCGAAGCGCAGATCGCTCATCCGAGGCGCGCGTGCCGTGAGCGCCGCGACGGCGGCGGCGTCGGGCATTTCGCCCTCGGGCGGGCTGTCCTCGTGGACGCCCCAGAGCGCCACCAGCGCGCCGATCGCGGGATCGAAGCGCCCGCCGCTCTGGCAGGAGAGCCAGTCGTTGTGGCCGGCGAGGGTTTCCTTCAGCACCCGCAGCTCCTGCGCCGAAGGCTCGGACAGGTTCTCGGCCCCCTCGAGCACGCGGGTCAGGCAGCTGCCGCGATCGCCTTCGCGGCAGCCGTAGGTGATGCCGGCGCCGATCTTCTCGGAGATCTCGATGATCCGGGTGCCGGCGGGCACGTTCACCGTCAGATCGACGTCGGTGAAGGTAAGCTGTGACTTCGCCATGGCGGCCTCCTGATCCTCTCGCCCCCGGAGCGCGGAGGCTTTCCCGGGGATCAGCAAGGACCGTGCCAGGCACGATGTCTCGCGGAGGTAGCCCGATCCGGTGGTGACGGGCCCATGCGCCAAGACGCACGAGGCCCCTGTCGGACATTTTGTCGGCAACCCGACAACCGGCCTGCTGGCGCCAACATCCGCCGGCCCGGGACAGAGGCGGCAAGCCGGCGCCACAGCCCCAACGGCCCCGGAAGATCCGCGCGAAAAGCCCCCGCGCGACGCGGCCCGCACGCCCCCCCGAGACCGCCTGGCACGGTGTTTGCTCCGACAACAGCCAAGGACGCCGACGTCCCGGGGGGCACCAGACGCAGCCCCGGGGCAGGCCCCCTCCCGAAGCCTGACGGAGACCCGCATGCAAGAGGTCTTCATGATCCTTCTCGGCACGGCGCTGGTAAACAACGTGGTGCTGGTGAAGGTCCTCGGCCTCTGCCCGTTCATGGGCGTGTCGCGCAAGATCGACGCGGCGGTGGGCATGGGGCGTGCCACCACCTTCGTTCTGACGCTGGCCTCGCTGGCAAGCTGGGCGGTCGAGACCCTGATCCTGATCCCGCTCGACCTCGGCTTCCGGCGCATCCTGAGCTTCATTCTCGTGATCGCCGCCATCGTGCAGTTCACCGCGGTCGTCATGAGCAAGCTCGCGCCGTGGCTCTACCGGGCGCTCGGCATCTATCTGCCGCTCATCACCACCAACTGCGCGGTGCTGGGGGGTGGCACTGCTGAACATCCAGGAGCGCCACGGCTTCGCGCATAGCCTGCTATACGGCTTCGGCTCGGCGCTGGGGTTCACCGTGGTCCTCGTGATCTTCGCCGGCAGGCGCAACTGTCGGTGCCCGCGCCCTTTGCCGGACCGCCCATCGCCTTCATCTCGGCCGGCCTGCTGTCCATGGCGTTCATGGGTTTCGCGGGCCTTGTTCCGAACTGATCCAGCGAGACCAGACACAGATGATTGCCGCCGCCGCCTCCATGTCCGCCCTCGGGCTTGGTCTCGGGCTCCTGCTCGGGGCCGCCGCCAAGAAGTTCCACGTCGAGACGCCACCGGTGATCGACGAGATGGAAAAGGTCCTGCCCGGCACCAACTGCGGCCAGTGCGGCTATCCCGGCTGCCGAGGCCATTGCCGGGGGCATCGCCCCGGTGACGCTCTGCCCGCCGGGGGGCCGGGACATGGCGCTGCAGCTGACCGAGATCGTCGGCGTCGACTGCGGCGGCGGGGCGGACCTGTCGGGCATGACCGAGATCGAGCCGCAGGTGGCCTTCATCTTCGAGGACCACTGCACCGGCTGCACCAAGTGCTTCAAGCGCTGCCCGACCAACGCCATCGTGGGCGCCGCCAAGCAGATCCACACGGTGATCTGGGACGCCTGCACCGGCTGCGATGCCTGCGCGCAGGTCTGCCCGACCGAGGCGATCATCCTGCGCTCGAAGCCCCGCACCCTGAAGAGCTGGTACTGGGAAAAGCCCGCCGCCGCCTTCAGCGGGGGAGGCCATGCGTAAGATGGGCGCCTTCTTCTCCTCCCTCTTCTCGCGGGTGCGCGGCGGGGTCCATCCCGAGACCCGCAAGTTCCTGAGCGCCGCCTGCGCGACCGGGCCGGTGCCCGTCCCCGGCCTGCTGCGGGTGCCGCTTCAGCAGCATTTCGGCGCCTCGGCCGAGCCGCTGGTCTCGCGCGATGACCACGTGCTCAAGGGCCAGTTCATCGCCCGCTCGCGCGGGCCGATCTCGGCCAACCTGCACGCGCCGACCTCGGGCACGGTGATCGCCGTCGGGCATTTCCCCGCGCCCCACCCTTCGGGGCTGCCTGTGCCCACCATCACCATTCGCGCCGACGGTAAGGACGATTGGAGCCCGCGCCTGCCGCGCCTGCGCCCCGAGGACGCCGATCCCGCAGAGATCGCCGCCCGCGTCGCCGAGGCGGGCATCGTCGGCATGGGCGGTGCCACCTTTCCCGCGGCGGTCAAGCTGAACCTCCGCGACCGCTACACCCTGCACACGCTCATCATCAACGCCGCGGAATGCGAGCCCTACCTCACCTGCGACGACCGGCTCCTGCGCGAGAGCGCCGAGGAGGTTGCGGATGGCGCCGGGATCATGGCCCTCGCGCTTGGCGTCGACCGGATCATCGTCGCCATCGAAAGCAACAAGCCCGAGGCCGCCGCCGCCATGCGCCGCCACAACATCGGCATGGGCTACCCGCTCGAGGTCCGCATGGTGCCGACGCAATATCCGATGCACGCCGCTCATCGACACCTACATCCGCCCCCGCATCTTCCGCCGCACCCGCTCGCGCAAGCCGCTGTCACTGGGAGAGAAGCCATGAGCGCCGCGCCCCACACCCTGCGCCTGTCGCTCGCCACGCGGCTGAAAGGCGCCGCTGCCAACCCCGGTGTGCTGCTCGTGG
>NZ_JAATOS010000298.1:0-5021 GCF_011806505.1 Salipiger sp. HF18
GGCACGCCCGAGCCGCGCGGTGTGACGGTCGAGGACGGGCGCATCCTCTCCGCGCATTTCCGCCCGCTGGAGCCGGTCGCCGCCGACGGGCTCGAGATCCTGCAATACGACCCGAGCTACTACGTGGCCTACACCCTCGACCCGGAGATCGCGGTGCCCGCACCCTGCCGCGCCGAGATCGTCGCCGCCGACCTCGACGCCGCCGAGGCCGCAGTGCAGGCCGAGCTGATGCGGGTGCCAGAGGACCAGTTCGAGGTGCTCGAGGTGGGCATCCACTACGCCGACCGGATCATGCTGACATGCGAACCGTCCTCCTGACCGGCGCCGCCCTCGTGGCGGTGCTGGCGATCTGGCTCTGGGGCTTCGGCGGCGCCGACGTGCTGGCGCGCGCCGCGGTCGAGGGCCAGCGCGAGGCGCAGGTCGCGATGGCCGGCGCGCTGCGCGGGCTGCGCAGCGGCGAGCCCGGGGCGCTTCTCGGGCTGCTGGCGCTCTGCTTTGCCTACGGGTTCTTCCACGCCGCGGGCCCGGGGCACGGCAAGCTCTTGATCGGAGGCTACGGCGTCGGGCGCCGGGTGCCGCTGCTGCGGCTCTCGGGGCTGGCGCTGGTCTCGAGCCTCGCGCAATCGGCGGCCGCAGTGCTGCTGGTCTACGGCGGCGTCTTCGCGCTTGGCTGGGGGCGCGAGCAGCTTACCGACGCGGCGGACCGCTGGTTCGAACCGGCGAGCTACGCGGCCATCGGGGCCATCGGCGTCTGGCTGCTGCTGCGCGGACTGCGCAAGCTCTGGCCGGGGCAGGGCGCAGGCCATCACGACCACCACGATCACCACCATCACGATCACGACGGCACCTGCGCCACCTGCGGCCACGCCCATGGGCCGACGCCCGAGCAGGTCGAGCGGGTCGAGGGGCTGCGCGATGCGCTGCTGCTGATCGGCGTCATTGCCATCCGCCCTTGCACCGGCGCGGTGTTCCTGCTGATCCTGACATGGCGCATGGGGCTCGACGCCGCCGGCATCTCCGGCGCCTTCGCCATGGGGCTCGGCACTGCCTCGGTTACGCTGGCGGTGGCGCTGGCCTCGGTCACCTTCCGCGAAGGCACGCTGGCGCGCTTCGCCACCGGCCCGCGGGCGCTGCGTGTGACGGGGGGCATCGAGGCCGCCGCCGGCGCGGTGATCGCCATCCTCGCCACGCAGTTCGTGCTGCGCGCGCTCTGATCCCGCAACCCGCCGCAACGCGGGCGGGTGGGAGAATGACGCGTGGAACACACGCAAAGGGGCTTCACAGTGTCAGATTTATCGCGTAAGGCGGGTGGCTTCGCCGCTGCCTAATTCTTGGGCTTGTCGCGAACTTTGACCCCCGCTAGAGCCCCGACATGAACGAGACGCTCCCATACCGCCGGCATGCCCGCGCGATCCTGTTCCTTGGCCTTCCGCTGATCGGAGGCCATCTGGCGCAGCTTGCCATCAGCTTTACCGACACGGCAATGATCGGGCGCTACGGGGTCGACGAACTGGCGGCACTGACGCTGGCCTCGACGGTGTTCTCGGTGTTCTTCCTGTTCGGGTCGGGCTTTGCGTGGGCCGTCATGCCGATGGTCGCCGAGTACGATTCCAAGGGCGACCACACCCAGATCCGCCGCGCCACCCGCATGGGGCTGTGGCTCTCGATCGGCTTCTTCGCCTGCGTCATGCCGCTGCTCTGGTTCTCGGCCCCGATCCTGGGTCTGCTCGGGCAGGAGCACAGCGTGGCGCTGGACGCGCAGGTCTACCTGCGGGTTGCGGGCTGGGGGCTGCTACCGGCGCTCGGCGTCATGGTCTTCAAGAGCTTCCTCGCGGCGCTCGAGCACACCCGGGTGGTGTTCTGGATCACCGTTTTTGCAGCCGTCGCCAACGGTTTCGCCAACTACGCGCTGATCTTCGGCAACTGGGGCGCACCCGAGCTCGGCATCCGCGGCGCGGCCATCGCGTCGCTGGTCTCGCACGGCGTGTCGCTGGCGGGGGTGATCGCCTACGCCCGCCTCAGCCTGCCCCAGTACACGCTCTGGCAGCGCTTCTGGAAGCCCGACACCGAGATGCTGCGCGAGGTCTTCGCGCTTGGCTGGCCCATCGGGCTGACGACGCTGGCCGAGGTCGCGCTCTTCGCCGCGACCGCCATCCTGATCGGCTGGATCGGCGCCGCGCCGCTCGCCGCCCATGGCATCGCGCTGCAGCTCTCGGCCGCCACCTTCATGGTCCACCTCGGACTTGCCAACGTGGCGACGGTGCGCGCGGGGCAGGCCCGCGGCCGGCGCAAGGCGGGGTTCCTGCTGCGCGATGCGCACACGGTCTTCCTGATGTCGGTGATCGCGGCGATGTTCACCATCACCGCCTTCCTCACCATCCCCGAGCACCTGATCGGCCTCTTCCTGTCGCCCGACGACCCCGAGCGCGACCAGATCATCGCCATCGGCGTGTCGCTGCTGAAGGTCGCCGCGATCTTCCAGCTGGTCGACGCGCTGCAGGTGGTAGCGCTGGGGCTGCTGCGCGGCCTGCAGGACACCCGCGGCCCGATGAAGATCGCCACCATCGCCTACTGGGGCCTTGGGCTGCCCTCGGCCTACGTGCTTGGCTTCGTGGCGGGCTTCGGCGTCACCCGCGGCTGGTTCGGGCTGGTGATCGGGCTCGACCGGAGGCGGGTCCTTGCGCTCGCGCGCCGCGCCGCATAAAGCGTCTCGGAAAATGCCTTGGAAGGCGCCAAACCCTAGCCAGAGGAGCGGGACATGGGATTTCGCATGGGGATCGTGGGTCTGCCGAACGTCGGCAAGTCGACCCTCTTCAACGCGCTGACGAAGACCGCCGCGGCGCAGGCGGCCAACTTCCCGTTCTGCACCATCGAGCCCAACGTGGGCGAGGTGGCGGTGCCGGACGCGCGGCTCGACACGCTGGCGTCCATCGCCAAGTCGCAGAGCATCATCCCGACGCGCATGACCTTCGTGGACATCGCGGGGCTGGTGAAGGGCGCCTCCAAGGGCGAGGGCCTCGGCAACCAGTTCCTCGCCAACATCCGCGAGACCGACGCCATCGCCCACGTGCTGCGCTGCTTCGAGGATGACGACGTCACTCACGTCGACGGCCGCGTCGACCCGGTGTCGGACGCCGAGACCATCGAGACCGAGCTCATCATCGCCGACATGGAGAGCCTCGAGAAGCGCCTGCAGAACATCGTGCGCAAGGTGCGGGGCGGCGACAAGGAGGCGGTCCAGCAGGAGCGCCTGATGAAGGCCGCGCTCGAGATGCTCGAGCAGGGCAAGCCCGCACGCCTCGTCGAGGTCGACGCCGAGGACCTCAAGCAGTGGAAGATGCTGCAGCTGCTGACCTCGAAGCCCGTGCTCTACGTCTGCAACGTCGACGAGGACGAGGCCGCCACCGGCAACGCGCTCTCCGAGGCGGTCGCCAGGATGGCCGCCGAGCAGGGCAACGCCCACGTGGTGATCTCGGCCAAGATCGAGGAAGAGATCAGCCAGCTCGACGCCGAGGAGGCCGAGATGTTCCTCTCCGAGCTCGGGCTCGAGGAGGCCGGTCTCGACCGTCTGATCCGCGCTGGCTACGAGCTGCTGCACCTCGAGACCTACTTCACCGTCGGCCCCAAGGAGGCGCGCGCGTGGACGATCCGCAAGGGCACGCTGGCGCCGCAGGCGGCGGGGGTGATCCACGGCGATTTCGAGAAGGGCTTCATCCGCGCCGAGACCATCGCCTACGAGGATTTCGTCGCCAACAAGGGCGAGGCCGGGGCCAAGGAAGCGGGCAAGATGCGCGCCGAGGGCAAGACCTATACGGTCAAGGACGGCGACGTCCTCCACTTCCTCTTCAACACCTGAGGCTGGACCCGCACCTTCCTTTGGCCTCAAATATCCCGGGGAGCGCGAGGGGCAGAGCCCCTCGTCTCCGACCGTTCCATGGGCACGGGGCCAGATGATGCAGATCTCCGCCAATCTCGGGTTTCTCTACACCGAGCTGCCACTTCCTGACCGCATCCGGGCCGCGAAGGCCGACGGTTTCGATGCGGTGGAGTGTCACTTCCCCTATGACACCCCGGCTGCTGCCCTGCGCGATGCCCTGCACGAGACCGGCCTGCGCATGGTCTCGCTCAACACCGTGCCCGGCGACATCGCCGCGGGCGAGTTCGGCCTCGCCGCGCTGCCCGGGCGCGAGGCCGAGGCGCAGGCGGCGGTGCGGCAGGCGGTGAGCTACGGCGCCGCGATCGGCGCGGGCGCGGTGCACGTGATGGCGGGCCGCTCGCAGGGCGCGCCCGGGGCCGAGCAGTGCTTCCGCACCACGCTTGGCCTTGCCTGCGATCTCGCGGCGGCAGAGGGCATGTCGGTCCTGATCGAGCCCATCAACAGCCGTGACGCGCCGGGCTACCATCTCTCGCTGATCGAAGCGGCCGCCGAGACCCTCGCCGCCGTCGGTCGCGACAATCTGAAGATTCTCTTTGATTGCTATCACCTGCAGATCATGCAGGGAGACCTGACCCGGCGCTTCGCCGATCACCTGCCAGACATCGGCCACGTGCAGATCGCCGCCGTGCCCGACCGGGGCGAACCGGACGGGGGCGAGCTCTGCTACGAACGGCTTCTGAAGGGGTTTGCCCAGGCGGGCTACGCGGGCGCGGTGGGGGCCGAGTACCGACCGCGGGGCGGCGACACCAGTGCCGGTCTTGGCTGGCTCCCGGGACTTCGCGCCGCCCTCGCGTCGGGGCGCCTGCAAGGCTGAGCCGGGCGCTCGGCTCAGCCGCTTGTCATATCAGAGACAGAAACCGGTCAGGCCGGGATGGCGGCCTCGGGCACCAGCGCGCCGCGCGACTGGATCACCCGCGAGGCAAGCCCCATGGCCTGCTCGGCGGCATCGCGCAGCGACTGGCCCATCGCGAGCCCGGCCAGCAGGCCCGCGGCAAAGCTGTCGCCCGCGGCGGTGCTGTCCACCACGGTCTCGACCGGGCGGGCGGGGACCACGAGATCGCCGCTGTCCTTCTGCCAGAGCACG
>NZ_JAATOS010000299.1:0-4915 GCF_011806505.1 Salipiger sp. HF18
CCATGCTTCCCGAGATGTCGCAGAGCACCACGAGGTTCGGCCAGCGCGGGCGCGGCTTCAGGTGCGAGAGCTCGCGCATTTCGCCGCCCTGCCGCATCGAGGTCCGCAGCGTGCGGCGCCAGTCGATCCGCCGCCCGCCATGCGCGGCCATGCCCCGTCGCGACGGGATCGGCTTCACCGGCAGCCGCAGCCGCGCCAGCATGCGCTTGGCCTCGGCGATCTCGGCGGTGGACATCTGCTCGAAGTCCAGCGTCTTGAGCCGCTCCTCGGCGGAGATGGTGAAGGAGCTGTCAATCTCGAGCTTGGTGCCCTCGTCGTCGCCGTCGGGCTGGGGCAGCTCGGGCATCTGGTCGCCGAGCAGCGCCTGCGCGGCGCGTTTCTCGGCCGATTGCGCCAGTTTCTCCTCCTGCACACCGCGCACCGCGGGGAGCATCATCGACATCATGTGCTCGAGATAGCGTGGGTCGCGCCAGTAGAGGCGGAAGATCTGGGCGAAGACGACGCGATGCTCGGGACGGTTCACGAAACAGGCGTGCAGCGTCCAGTAGAAGTCCATCCGGTCGGTGAACCCCGCCGCCGCCACCGCGCGGATGGCGTCGATCACCCGGCCCGGCCCCACGGGCAGCCCGGCCCGCCGCAGCGCGCGGGCGAAGTGGATGATGTTCTGCGCGAGCCTCGGGTCGTCAGGCACCGCGATGGGCAGGTATTCCGGCATGTTGCTCCGTGGCGGTTCGGGGACCGTCGGCACAAGGAACCCGATGCGGGTCCGGGTCGCAAGCCCTCCGTTGGTCGGGGGCGGGTTGGTGGGGTCGGCGGCGGCCCCCGGCACGGTGATGGGGTCGGGCTGCGAGGCGGTGTGGTCTCGGCGATGTCCTTTTCGAGGGATGGCCGTCAGGCCACCCGCGGCGACGGCATGCCCTTCAGGATGATCGCGTCTCCGGGCGATCCGTCAGGATGATCGCCTCTTCGGGATGACCTCTTCGGCGCATCCCGCCCCCCTCAGCCCCCCGACGTCCCCTCCACCTCGGCCAGCGCCGCGTCGATGTGACCCGAGGCCTCAGCCGTCATCGTCGCCAGCCGGGCGCTCAGGTCGTCGGGCCCCTCGGTGCCGGTCAGCCGCGTGAGGAAAGCGCAGCCGCCCACGCCCAGGCTCTCGGGATCGAGCCGCCCCTGGGTGATCAGCCGCGCGCCGATCTGCAGGCTCCAGCACAGCCGGTAGGTGGCCGCGAGCTGCTCGGCCGCTGCCTTGGGCAGCCAGCCCTGCCGGGCCGCGGCGACGAGCCCGCGGATGGTGCTGCGCGGCGCCTGCCCCGACAGCAGCGACCCGGCCTGCGACAGAAGCTCGATGTCCTGCATCCGCCCGCGCCCGAGCTTGGGATCCCACGCATCTCCCCGGCCCTTCGCGGCACTGATGCGCGCGCGCATCTCGGAAAGCTCGGTCAGCACCTGCTCGCGCGGAGGAGGGGCTGCAAGGATCTCGGAGCGCAGCGCCTCGACCTCGGCCGCCAGTTCGGGCGGCCCTGCGATCACCCGCGAGCGGGTCAGCGCCAGGTGCTCCCAGACCCACGCCCGCTCGCGCTGATACTCGCTGAAGGCGGTGAGCGAGGTCGCCACCGGGCCCTGGTTGCCCGAGGGCCGCAGACGCATGTCGATCTCGTAGAGCTTGCCCTCGGCCATCGGCGCGGTCATCGCAGTGATCGCCGCCTGCGTGAGCCGCGCGTAGTAGGTCCGCGCGGGCAGCGGGCGTCGGCCATCCGAGGCCTCGACCCCGTCGGCGTCGTAGATCACGATGAGATCGAGATCCGAAAGCGCGTGCAGGTGCCGCGCGCCGAGCGAGCCCATGCCCACCACGACGGCCCCGCGCCCCGGCGGCGCACCGTGCTTGCGGGCGAACTCGGCCTCCACCACCGGCAGGATCGCCGCCAGCGAGGCCTGGGCCAGATCGGCGTAATGCTGCCCCGCTTCCTCGGGCTCGCTCAGCCCGCGCAGCAGATGAACGCCCGCGCGGAAGTGCCATTCCTTCTGCCAGCGCCGCGCCATGTCGAGGCGGCTCTCGTAGTCGTCCTCGCGCGCGAGGATCTCGGAGAGCTCGGCGGTGAGCGCCTGCGGCCCCGGCCACGGGCTGAAGAAATCGCCGCCGATCACCGCATCGAAAACGCTGGAGTTGCGCGACAGGTGCCGCGCGAGATCGGGCGAGGTCGAGACGATGTCGACCAGCAGGTCGACAAGCTGCGGGTTGGCATCGAACAGCGAGAAGAGCTGCACCCCTGCGGGCAATCCGGCAAGGAAGCCGTCGAAGGCGGTCAGCGCCTCCTGCGGGCGCGCGGCGCGGGCGAGCCGCCCGAGGATCTCGGGCTTCAGCCGCTTGAAAATCTCCACCGCCCGGCCTGAGCGCAGAGCGGGATAGCTTGGCCAGCGCGCCACCAGCGGGCTGCGCTCGATCTCGTCGGGGATGTCGCTTTCGGTGGCGTCGCGGGCGTCGGGGGCGAAGAACCCCTCGGTGAGCTCGTGAACCTCCTCGAGCCGCGCGCGCAGCTCCTCCTCGAGCCCCGCCCGCTCGCGCCCCATCAGTGCCGCGAGCCGCTCGAACCCCGCGTCGTTGCCGGGCAGCAGGTGTGTCTGGGCATCGCCAACCATCTGCACCCGATGCTCGACCTCGCGGTGGAAGCGGTAGTGCTCGGTCAGCCGCGTGGTCACGTCCCACGGCACCCAGCCCTTTTCCGACAGCACCCGCAGCCCGTCCACGGTGGCGCGCACCCGCAGGTCCGGGTCGCGCCCGCCGGCGATGATCTGGCGGGTCTGGGTGAAGAACTCGATCTCGCGGATGCCGCCCCGTCCGAGCTTCATGTCGTGGCCCGGCAGCGTGATCGGCCCGTGCCCCTTCTTGTCGCGGTAGCGCAGGCGCATGTCGTGGGCGTCCTGGATCGCGGCGAAATCGAGGTGGCGGCGCCAGACGAAGGGCCGCAGCGTCTCGAGGAAGCGCTCGCCCGCCGCGGTGTCACCGGCGCAGGGCCGCGCCTTGATGTAGGCCGCCCGCTCCCAGGCCCGGCCAAGGCTCTCGTAGTAGCGCTCGGCGGCCTCCATGGCGATGCAGACCGGCGTCACCGAGGGATCGGGACGCAGCCGCAGGTCGGTGCGAAAGACGTAGCCCTCGCCGGTCAGGTCGTTGAGTGTGCCCGACATGCGCCGCGTGGCGCGGACAAAGGCGCTGCGGGCGTCGTGGAAGTCGTCGCGCTCGAAGCGGGTCTCGTCGAAGAGGCAGATGAGGTCGATATCCGAGCTGTAGTTGAGCTCGAATGCGCCCATCTTGCCCATGGCCAGCACCACCATGCCGCCCGCCGTGGCGATGTCTTCCTCGGTCGCGCCCGGCAGCTTGCCGCGCCGGATCTCGCGGGCGATGGCGGCGCGCAGAGCGAGCTGCACCGACAGGTCGGCGTAGCGGGTCAGCGCCCCGGTCACCTGCTCCAGGTCCCAGACGCCGCCGAGATCGGCAAGACCCGTGAGCAACGCCACCCGCCGCTTGCCCTGCCGCAGCGCGGTCTCGAGCGTATCGTCGGCGCTCTCGCCCAGGTCTTCGCAAAGCTTGGTGAAGGCGTCTTCCGGCGACTCGACCGCGGCCTCGAGCCAGTCGCCCTCCTTCTGGATCAACCCCTTGAGATAGGGACTCGACCCGCCGGCGCCGGCGATCAGCGCGGCGATGTCGCCCTCGGCCCAGGGGGCGGCGGCACGGGCCTCGTCTCCGAGGTCGGTTTCAAGGGCACGCGGCAGGCGGGTGATGCGGGATGCAAAGCTCATGCCGCCTGTATGACCGAGCCGCCCCGGTCTGCGCAATGGCGCGGTCTTGCACCCGTCGTCGCATCGCGCTCTAACCGGCCGGACTTTGGACGACCGACACGGGATGAGGAAAGAACGATGAGCAAGAGCCTTGCACGGGTGCGCCGCGCGCTGGAAGACGCGGGCCTCGACGCCGACATCCGCGAGGTCGGGCAGGCCCGCACCGCGCAAGAGGCCGCCGACAGCGTGGGCTGCGAGATCGACCAGATCGCCAAGTCGATCAAAATCCGCGCCGAGACCAGCGGCGAGGCGGTGCTGTTCCTGACCGCAGGCGGCAACAAGGTCTGCCCCGAGAGGGCCTCCGCTCTGGCGGGAGAGCCGCTGGGCAAGGCGGATGCGGCGCTGATCCGGGCGCAGACGGGCTTCGCCATCGGTGGCGTCGCTCCGGTCGGTCACCTCTCGCCGATCCGCGCCTGGATCGATCCGCGGCTGCTCGAGTTCACCACGATCTGGGCCGCCGCCGGCACCCCGCGCCACGTCTTCGCGCTGGATGCGCACCTGCTGCCGGGGCTGACCGGTGCCGTGCCCGCGGCCTTCACGCTCTGAGGGATGCCCCGAGACGCCGGTGACCCCCGGATGCGGCATCGGCGGCCCTTGCCGCCCTGCGCCCCCTGTCCCATGGTGGAGCCCGTAACAGGGTGGGAGTGCATCGCATGAGCTGGTCTTTTTCCATCGGGCGGCTGTTCGGGTCCGAGCTGCGCGTCCACGCGACCTTCTTCCTGCTGCTCGCCTGGATCGGCGTCGCCGCGTGGTCGAGCGGCGGGCCGCAGGCGGCGCTGCAGAACCTCGCCTTCGTGCTGGCGCTCTTCGCCTGCGTCGTCGCGCATGAATTCGGCCACGCCCTGACCGCCCGCCGCTACGGCATCCAGACCCCGGACATCACGCTTCTGCCGATCGGCGGGCTGGCGCGGCTCGAGCGCATGCCCGAGAAGCCCGCGCAGGAGATCGCGGTCGCCCTTGCCGGGCCCGCGGTCAACATCGTGATCTGGGCGGTGCTGATGCTCGCCGGTGCCGGTACCTCGATCGACGCGCTGGCAGGCCTCGGCACCTCGGTGCCCGGATCCTTCCTTGGCCAGCTGGC
>NZ_JAATOS010000029.1:0-23337 GCF_011806505.1 Salipiger sp. HF18
CAGGACGCGCGGCATTTTATCGGCGGGCTGCTGCGACTGATGCCCGAGATGCTGGTGCTGACGGCGCACACGGTCAACGCCTACAAGCGGCTGGTGCCGGGGGCCTGGGCCCCGACCTGGGCGAGCTGGGGCGTGCAGAACCGGACCGCTGCGGTGCGCATCATCAACGACAGCCCCGAGGCGACGCGGGTCGAGTTCCGCGTGCCCTCGGCGGATTCCAACCCGCACGCGGTGATGGCCATGTGCCTCGCCGCCGGGCTCTGGGGCATCGAGAATGAGGTCGACCCCGGGCGGCCGCTCGACGGCAGCGCCTACGAGGTCACACCCGTGCCCGAGACCCGCTTCCCCCGCGATCTCGTGGAGGCGGCGGACCGGCTCGAGGCCAGCGACACTGCCCGGACGCTGTTTGGCGATGCCTTCGTCGACCATTTCGTCCGCTCCCGCCGCCACGAGGTCAAGGACTACCTCCGCCAGGTCACCGACTGGGAGATCCGGCGCTATCTCGAGCTGTTCTGACCCCTCACGACACCCCAAATCTACCGGAGTTCCCCATGCTGGATTTCTCGACCCGGCCCGACCGCAACTGGTCGTGGCCCACCGCCATCCGCTTCGGTGCCGGACGCATCGCCGAGCTGCCCGCGGCGCTGGCCGATCTCGGTGCATCGAACCCGCTCTTCGTGACCGACGCGGCGCTGGTCTCGCTCGAACCCGCGCAGCGCGCGCTCGGGGTGATGCGGGACGCGGGCGTGCCCTTCGGCCTTTTCTCGGAGGTCCATCCGAACCCCACCGGCGCTGCGGTGGATGCCGGCGTCGCGGCGTTTCGCGCCGGGGGCCATGACGCGGTGATCGCCTTCGGTGGTGGCAGCGCGCTCGACGCGGCCAAGGCGGTGGCGCTGATGGTGCGCCAGACCCGCCCGATCTGGGATTTCGAGGACGTGGGCGACAACTGGACCCGCGTCGCCACCACCGACCCGGTGCCGGTGGTGGCGGTGCCGACCACCGCAGGGACGGGCTCGGAACTGGGGCGGTCGTCGATCATCACCGACACCGAGGCGGGCCGGAAGATGATCATCTTTCACCCGATCATGATGCCCGGCATCGCGATCCTGGACCCCGAGCTGACCGTGGGCCTGCCGCAGGGGCTGACCGCCAGCACCGGCATGGACGCGCTCTGCCACGCGCTCGAGACCTTCATCACACCGAACTTCCACCCGATGGCCGATGGGCTGGCGCTGCAGGCGCTGCGCATGATCAAGGAGGCGCTGCCGCGCGCCTGCGAGAACGGCGGCGATCTCGAGGCGCGGGCCGACATGCTGGTGGCCTCGGGCATGGCCTGCGTGGCGCTGCAGAAGGGGCTGGGCGGCGTACACGCGCTGAGCCACGCGCTGGGGGCGGTCTACGACCTGCCGCACGGGCTTCTGAACGCCATCCTGCTGCCGCACGTCACGGCCGAGAATATCGAGCACGCCCGCCCGCGGCTGACGGAACTCGCGCAGCTTCTGGACCTGCCGGGGCGGCAGGCGGAAAGCGTGATCGCTTGGCTCGAGGGTCTGCGCGACCAGCTCGGCATTCCGTCGGGTCTGGCCGGGCTTGGCGTCGTGGCCGAACGGCAGGACGAGGTCATCGCGCTGGCGCTCAAGGACCCCTGCGCGGCGGCGAACCCCGCGCCCTTCGACGCGGCGCTGGCGACGCGGATGCTTGCCCGCGCCATGGGCTGACGGCAGCTTGCTGACATGAGGAAGGCCCCTTCGCAGCAACGCGAGGGGGCCCTATTTCACGAAGCGGAACGCGTCACTTCACGCCGGGCGTGCCGTCGAACTTCTTCTCGAGGTGATCCCAGACTTCGATGTATTCCTCCTGCATCGGTGCCTCCCTGGCGGCGAATTCGGTGAGGTGCTGCGGGAAGCGTGTCTCGAACATGAAGGACATGGTGTTGTCGAGCTTCTCGGGCTTCAGCGCCGCGTTCGACGCACCTTCGAAGGCATCCCGGTCGGGACCGTGCGGCAGCATGCAGTTGTGCAGGCTGATGCCGCCCGGCGCGAAGCCCTGCGGCTTGGCATCGTAGACCCCGTAGATGTTGCCCATCAGCTCGGACATGATGTTCTTGTGGTACCATGGCGGGCGGAAGCTGTGCTCGGCCACCATCCAGCGCTCGCGGAACAGCACGAAGTCGATGTTGGCGGTGCCTTCCTGCCCCGAGGGCGCAGTCAGCACGGTGAAGATCGACGGGTCGGGGTGGTCGAACAGGATCGCGCCCACCGGCGAGTAGGTGCGCAGGTCGTACTTGTAGGCGCAGTAGTTGCCGTGCCACGCCACCACATCGAGCGGCGAGTGCCCGATCCAGGTCTCGTGGAACTGGCCGCACCATTTCACCACGACGCGCGAGCGCACCTCGCGGTCCTCGTAGGCGGCCACCGGGCACTTGAAGTCGCGCGGGTTGGCAAGGCAGTTGGCGCCGATCGGGCCGCGGCCGGGCAGGTCGAACTTCTGGCCGTAGTTCTCGCAGACGAACCCGCGGCAGGGCCCTTCGAGCACCTCGACGCGATAGACCAGCCCGCGCGGGAGGATGGCGATTTCCTTGGGCTCGATGTCGATGACGCCGAGCTCGGTGCAGAAGCGCAGCCGGCCCTCCTGCGGCACCACCAGGAGCTCGCTGTCGGCGGAGAAGAAGTACTCGTCCTCCATCGAGGCGGTGACGAGGTAGACGTGGCTCGCCATGCCGACCTGGATGTTGACGTCCCCGGCGGTGGTGATGGTGCGCATCCCGGTGATCCAGGTGAGCTCCTGCTCGGGCACCGGGATCGGGTCCCAGCGGTACTGGCCGAGGCTCATGATGTTCTGCCGGTTGGGATCGTGCGGCAGGATGTTGGGCGCGGTCTTCCAGTAGGGCACGTCGATCGGGCTGAAGCGGCCGGTGTGATGCACCGAGGGTCGGATGCGGTAGCACCAGGTCCGCTCGTTCTGGCCGCGCGGCGCGGTGAAGGCGGTGCCCGAGAGCTGCTCGGCGTAAAGCCCGTAGTTGCACTTCTGCGGGCTGTTCTGGCCCTGCGGCAGCGCGTCGGGCAGCGCCTCGGTCTCGAAGTCGTTGCCGAAGCCGGGCATGTAGCCCTCGTGCGTGCCGGTGGTTGCGGTGGCCCGGATCATGCCCTTGGGCAGGTCGTGTGCAGTCATCTGGCGTCCTCCTCGCGAGAGATCATTGCGCTTGCAACGAATATACCGTTGCCGATGCAACGAAGTCAATCCGGGTCTTGCCGCGACACGGTTTTTTGTTGTGATCGCAACGAAATCCTGCCTTTCATTGGGAAAGGAGCCCCGATGACGTTTCAACTCGACGATTTCCTGCCCTACCGCCTGTCGGTGGCCGCCTCTCAGGTCAGCCGCAGATTCGCCGCGCGCTACGGCGCCGAGGCGGGGCTGACGATCCCGGAATGGCGGGTGCTGGCGCATCTCAACCACTCGGGGCAGGTCAGCGTGCGCGACATCCATGCGCGGGTGAACCTCGACAAGTCGATGGTGAGCCGGGCCGCGGCGCGGCTCGAGGGCGCGGGCTACCTGCGCAAGTCCGGGCACGAGACCGACCGCCGGCTGGTGGTGCTGGAACTCACCCCCGAGGGGCGGGCGCTGATGGACCGGCTGGGGCGCATCGCCGAGGCTTTCCAGGCCGAGCTCATGGCCGAGCTGGGGGAGGGGGCGTCTTTCCTCGAGGAGGCGCTGACCCGGCTCATCGCCATGCCCGCCGCCGCCGTCCCTGACGCGGAGGACGACGGCGCGGCGCCCGCGGCATGAGCCCCGCGGCCGACAGCGACGGCGCCAGCGCCGCGGTCATGCCGACGGGCCCGGCGCCGACGATGGCCACTGGCGCGCCGGGGGCCGGGCGTCGGGCAGGTGTCTCGAACCTGGGGTAGGTGAAATAGAGCGAGTCGGTCTCGCTGCGGCCTGCCGGTCTCATCGCATGTCCTCCCTTGTGCGTGTCGCCGGAGTCATAGCGGGGCAGACGGGGTCGGGTCTGCCCCCTGAAAAGGAGGACAGACCCCTGCGTGCGTGTCCGGCTCAGGCGGCGCGGGCCGCCGGGCGGGCGAGTGCAATGGCCTGGTCGATGGCCTCGCGGTCGCCGATGTGGTTGATCAGCAGCAGCGCCAGCCGCGACCAAGTGCCGAGGCTCTCGGCTTCGGTCAGGCCCTCGTGCAGGCCGATCAGGGCCTCGTAGATGTCGTCGTGCCCGGTCAGGTTCGGGGTGGTGATCAGTTGAGCCATGTCTTTCCTCCCTTGGCGCGTTGCAGAGCCGCCTCGATCCGCGCCGCGTCGGGCGTCAGCCAGCGCGCCGCCACGTATTGATCGGGCCGCACGAGACAGGCCGCGCCCTCGGGCAGCGCCAGCCGTTCGGCCGCGAGCCCGTCGACCGCGAGCACGCTCACGCCCGCGGGCACCGACCCCTGCCATGCGTGGGTGATCAGCACGAAGTCGCCGCCCAGCCGGTCGAGCAGCCAGCCGTTGCCATGCGGCGCGTCGAGCACAGGGGCCCCCGGCGCCACGCCGCCCGCCCAAACGTCCTCATCGGGCGTCGAGAGCGCGCTCTGCGGGTAGCTCACCGGGGTCGAGAGCCGTCCGGAGTTGACGAAGGGCCGCGCGAAGGCATGGTCTTGCGCCAGTTCCAGCACCGCGTCGCGCAGCGCCCGGCTGGCGTCGGACTTGGGCGTCAGGAAGTCGGTGGAGCGGGTCGAGTTCAGGATGTTCTCGTCCGCCGTCGCCACCGCCTCGTCGTTGTAGGTGGCGATGAGCGCCTCGTCTGCCTCGCCGCGCAGCACGAGGTCGAGCTTCCAGCCGAGGTTGTCGATATCGGCGAACCCGCCGTTGCAGCCGCGCGCGCCGAAGGGCGAGACCAGATGTGCGCTGTCCCCGGCAAAGATCGTCCGGCCATGCACGAAGCGGGCCATGCGGCGGCACTGGAAGGTGTAGACCGAGTACCATTCGCGTTCGAACTCGACGTCGCCCAGCATCGCACGGATGAAGGGCTCGACGTTCTCGGGCCGGGTCGCCGCGGCACGGTCGATGTTCCAGCCGAGCTGGAAGTCGAGCCGCCAGACGTCGTCGGGCTGCTTGTGCATCAGCGCCGAGCGGCCGGGATTGAACGGCGGGTCGAACCAGAACCAGCGCTCGGACGGCATCTCCTTCTTCATGCGGATGTCGGCGATGAGGAAGTTGTCCTCGAACACCCGTCCCTCGAAGTCGAGGCCGAGCTTCTCGCGCACGGTCGAGCGCGAGCCGTCGCAGGCGATCAGCCACTCGGCCTCGAGGCTGTAGGGACCGGCGCCGGTCGACACCTCGAGCCGCGCGCCCGCATCATGCGGCGTCACCTCTTCCACGCAATGGCCCCAGCGCAGGTCGATGTTGGGCAGCGCCTGGCAGGCATCGAGGAGATATTCCTCGATGTAGTATTGCTGGATGTTGATGAAGCCGGGGCGCTTCTGGTCCTTCACCGGCAGCATGTCGAATTGGTAGACCGGCTCCTCGCCGGTGCCCCAGAACACCTTGCCGGTGTTCCAGGTGACGCCCTTCTCGACCGCCGGATCGCCGGCGCCGAGCCGGTCGAGGATATCGAGCGACCGCTTGGAGAAGCAGATCGCCTTCGAGGCGTGGGCGACAAAGTCGAGCCGGTTCAGCACCGTGACCTCGTGGCCGCGCCGCCCGAGGTCCAGCGCCATCGCCAGACCCACGGGGCCCGCGCCCACGATCACCACCCGGGCCTGGTCCTCGGCCCCGGACGGGGCCGGGGTCGCGCCGATCTCCTTGTAGACAGGAATGCCTGCAACGTTTGCCATGGTCTCCTCCCTTCGCTCCGCTCAGTCCTGAAGCTTCGCCCAGACCTCGCGGTCGCGCTCGGCGGTCCAGATGCGCGGGTGCTCGATGCCGTCGAACTCGTCCCAGAGCCGCTGCACGTCGAAGGGCAGGCAGTGCTCGAAGATCGGCCAGGCACCGAACTCGGGGGCCAGCGCGTCGCGGGTCGCCTCGAAGGCTTCCCTGAGGCTGCCGCCGGCCTTGTGGACGCGGCCGACGTTGTCGATCATGCCGTTGAGGAACTTGCGGGTCTGCTCGACCGCCGCGTCGGTTTCCTCGGTGCCGCGCGACACCGCCCCGCGGCCGCCGATCAGGTTCTCGGCGCGGTAGGCCTTGACGTTGTCGAGCGTGCCGGTCGCCCAGTCGAAGTGGTAGGCGTCACCGGTGTAGAGCGCGGCCTTGGATTCCACGAGATCGCCCGCGTAGAGCGTCCGGGTCTTGTCGTGCCAGACCGCGATGTCGCCGCCGGTGTGGCCACGGCCGAGGAAGCGCAGCTCGAGCTTGCCGCGATCGCCGCCGAGCTCGATGTCGTAGCTGTCCTTGAAGGTGATGGTGGGCCAGGTCAGGCCGGGCACCTCGTCGGCGTTCTTGGCAAGGCGCGGCATCCGGCCGAACTCGCTCTTCCAGTCCTGTTCGCCGCGCTCTTCCACCAGATCGCGCGAGGCTTCGGACATGATGATGTCGCCCGCGTCGAAGGCCGAGGCGCCGAGCACCCGCACCGCGTGGTAGTGGGTCAGGATCAGGTAGCGCACCGGCTTGTCGGTCTGCTCGCGCAGGATGTTGAGCCAGTCACGCGACGCCGAAGGGGTGGCACGCGATTCGATGGCGACGACGAAATCCTCGCCTTCGACCGCGCCCACGTTCGGATCGCCCTCGGCGGTCAGCGCGTAGAAGCCGTCGCCAAGGATCTCCAGCGTATCGGTTTTCACGGCGGTGTCGGCCGAGGATGCAAAGGGTTTCGACATGGTTCTCTCTCTCCCGATAGGGCTGCTGACGTGCAGCGGATTCGAGTTCGTTTCTAATGAAACGATCTTGACCTGTATGTCATTAGGCGTATGGACAGAGGTGGAGGAGACGGGGAGGACGTCATGACAACGGTCGGATTGATCGACCCGGACCGTGCCGCGGTGCTGCTGGACGCGCGGGATCTTTCGGTGTTTTCAGAGCGCCTGCTGGACGCGGCGCATTCGGCGGCGGGGGTCGAGGAGCTTTATGCGTATCGCGCGGGGGAGGGCGCGCCCGAGACGCTGGCCTCGTCGAGCGATCTCGCAGACGTGGCCGAGCGCGCCGCCGCCCATGCCCGGCGTTTCCACCGCAGCGACCCGGCGGTCGCGGCTTTGAAGGCGACGCCGCCGGGCAGCGGCTTTCTCTGCCGCATTCCCGCCGACAGCATCGAGCTTGCCGCCTATCGCGAGCTCTGCTTCGTGCGGCCGCGGTTCTCGGAGAAGCTCTGCTTCGGCTGGCGCTTTGCTGATCACAGCCTCGTGGTCACCTTCTACCACCGCGGCGCGAGCGGGGCCGAGATCGACATGGCGCAGCTGGGCGCTCTGGCGCAGCTTGCCATCACCGGGCTCACGCGGCTGACGCGGCGGCCGGCCGAGACGCCGTCGCTGGTGGCCGAGCTCGAGTCGCGGCTGGCCGAGTCTCACCCCATCCTCAGCCGCCGCGAGCGCGAGGTCTGCGCCCGCACGCTCGCCGGGCGCACCGCCGCCGAGACCGGCGCCGAGCTCGGGCTGAGCCACGGTACGGTGCTGACCTATCGCCAACGGGCCTACCAGAAACTCGGGCTGTCGAAGTCCAGCGACCTGCTGGCCGCCGTCCTCGGCTGATCGCGGATTTCATTTCACCTGCAACAAAACTGGTTGCAAATGAAACGAGGTCGGGTAAGAGTCACGCTGGACCGGCCCCGCGCCGGCGAGCGCCCCCCCGATTGGCGGGGCGCCCAGGAGGACCAGAATACAGGAGGCACGAGATGCCACAGGGCGACATGCCGCGGCGCAGCTGGGTGGCTGCGGCGAACGATCCAGAGTGCGATTTTCCCATCGAGAACCTGCCCTTCGGCGTGTTCTCCACGGGCTCCGACGCGCCGCGCTGCGGTGTCGCCATAGGGGACATGATCGTGGACCTTGCCGCCTGCGAAGCGCGCGGGCTGCTGTCGGCAGAGGGCACCTTCGCGGCGCCCCGGCTCAACGATTTCATCGCGCTCGGCCGTCCGGTCTGGGACGAGGTCCGCGCCCGCCTGACCGAGCTTCTGGCCGAGGGCGGCGACGAGACGCTGCCGCTGGTGGCCATGGCCGACGCCACGCTGCACCTGCCGGTGCGGGTCACCGAATTCACCGATTTCTACGCCTCCAAGAACCACGCCTTCAACGTCGGCGCACTGTTCCGCGGCCCCGAGAACGCGCTGCCGCCGCAGTGGACCCACATGCCGATCGGCTACAACGGCCGCGCCTCGTCGGTGGTCGTCTCGGGGACCGACATCCACCGCCCGATGGGGCAGGTGAAGGGCGAGAGCGGGCCGGAATGGACCGCCTGCCGCCGCCTCGACCTCGAGCTCGAGCTTGGCGCCGTCGTCGGCATGGACAGCACCATGGGCGAGCGCGTCAGCGTCGCCGAGGCCGAAGGGATGATCTTCGGCTACGTGCTGCTGAACGACTGGTCGGCGCGCGACATCCAGGCCTGGGAGTATCAGCCGCTCGGGCCGTTCCAGTCCAAGGCACTCGGCACCACCATCAGCCCGTGGATCGTGACGCAGGCGGCGCTCGAGCCGTTCCGCAGCGAGGGCGCCCCCCGCGAGGTGCCGCTGCTGCCCTACCTGCAGGAAGAGCGCCCGGGCTTCTACGACATGACCATGGGCTGGACCATGAACGGCCAGCCGATGGGCGAGACCAACTACAACGTGATGTACTATTCGAGCGCCCAGCAGCTTGCGCATCACACGGTCTCGGGCTGCCCGATGCGGGTCGGCGACCTGCTGGGGTCGGGCACGATCTCGGGCCCCGCGCCCGAGCAGACCGGCGCGCTGCTCGAGATGACCGAGGGCGGCAAGAAGCCGGTGACGGTGAACGGTGAAGAGCGCGTCTTCATTCAGGACGGCGACGAGGTCGGCCTCTATGCCCATGCGCAGGGTGACGGCTACCGCATCGGCTTCGGTCCCTGCACCGGCACCATCCTTCCGGCCAGGGACTGAGCATGGCGGGGGGGATCGTTCTTCACGACTACTGGCGCTCGTCGGCCTCCTACCGGGTGCGGATCGCGCTGGCGCTCAAGGGCCTCGCCTACGAGAGCCGGAGCGTCGACCTCGTGGCCGGGGCGCAGCGCTCTGGCGCGCAACCCGCAGGGGCTGGTGCCGGTGCTCGAGACCGACGGCCTCCGGCTGACCCAGTCGCTGGCGATCATCGAGTACCTCGACGAGACCGTGGCCGCGCCCCCCCTGCTGCCCGCCGATCCGGCGGGGCGGGCGAGGGTGCGGGCCATCGCGCTCGCCATCGCCTGCGAGATCCATCCGGTCTCGAACCTGCACGTGCTGAACCGGGTCGGCTCGCTCGGCGGGTCCGAGGCGCGCGAGGCATGGAACCGCGACAACATCGCCGGCGGGCTTGCCGCCGTCGAGGCCCTGCTCGTCACCTCGGCGCCCGAGGGCCCCTACTGCCACGGCGCCCAGCCGACGCTGGCCGACTGCGCGCTGATCCCGCAGCTCTACAACGCGACGCGCTGGGGGGTGGCCTACGACCACCTGCCGCGCATCTCGGCGGTGGCCTCGGCCTGCGCCGGGCATCCCGCCTTCCAGGCAGCTCATCCCCGAAACTTCGATCCCTCGCGGGAGGCGAGGGAGACTGAGGAGGAAAGACCATGAAGACCCTGAAGACCGCGCTTGCCGCGCTGCTCCTGTCCTCGACGCCGCTGATGGCCGAGGAACTGATCATGTCGTCGTGGCTGCCGCCGAAGCACCCGATCGTCGTCAACGCCTTCGAGCCCTGGGCCGAGGAGGTCGAGAAGGTGACCGACGGCCGCGTCACCGTGCGCATCATGCGCAAGCCGCTGGGCAGCCCGCCGGCGCACTTCGACATGGCGCGCGACGGCATCGCCGACGTGACCTACGGCCTGCATTCCTTCACCGAGGACGACCGTTTCAACCGTGCGCGGCTGGGGCAGTTCAGCTTCCTCGGCGATGACGCCATCGCCAACTCCAAGGCCTACTGGAGCATCTACGGCGGCGAGCTCGACGCGGCGGTGATGGTGACCACCAACATGCGCGACCGCATGGCGCTGCAGACCGAGATCATCGACACCTCGCCCTACCAGCTCTGGCTGCCCAACGGCCACGAGCTGTCGACCCGCACTTCGGTCTCCATCGAGGACCTCGTTGACGAACCGATCATCATGCTGCGCGTGGACGAGATCGAGGAGGCCACCCGCAGGCTGCTCTCGGCCTTCGGCGCCCGCCCGAGGGTGGCGTTCCGCACCCGCTCGGTCGAGGCGGTGCGTTCGCTCGTGGCGACCGGCGCAGGAATCGCCATCCTGCCGGAACTGGTCTACCGCCGCTGGTCGCTGGAAGGCGACCGCATCGTGTCGCGCGACGTGTCGGGAAGCCTGCCGGTTGTGCAGGTGGGGGTGGTCTGGCGCAAGGGCGCGCCGCTCTCGCCCGCCACCCGGGAATTCATCCGCTCGGCGCAAACCTACAAGAACGTTCGATAATCCGACGCCAACGGGGCGTTGCAGGAGAAGTATCGGAAATTCCGATACGGCCAACCTGACAATTGAATTTGTGAAATCGGATTTCTCTACCCACGCTTGCTGCAAGGGAGCACGGACTCCCGCTGCAACAGGGAACGCAAGATGAAAAAGATCTTCCACGGCTGCGTGTCGGGCCTCGCGCTCGTTGCCGCCACCAGCCTTCCGCTGTCCGCCCAGGAGATGCTCACCGAGCTTGGCGAGGGCGAGGGCTCGGTCTCCATCGTCGCCTGGCCGGGCTACATCGAGCGCGGCGAGACCGACCCCGCGTTCGACTGGGTGACCAAGTTCGAGGAAGAGACCGGCTGCATGGTCGAGGTCAAGACCGCCAACACCTCGGACGAGATGGTGGCGCTGATGAACGAGGGCGGCTTCGACCTGGTGACCGCGTCGGGCGACGCCTCGCTGCGGCTGATCGCCGGCAAGCGCCTGCAGCCCGTCAACGTGGACCTGATCCCGTCGTGGTCCAGGGTCGACGACCGGCTCAAGGACGCGCCCTGGCACACCGTCGACGGCACTCATTACGGCACGCCCTTCATGTGGGGCCCGAACGTGCTGATGTACAACACCGAGGTCTTCCCCGAGGCGCCGACGAGCTGGTCGGTGGTCTTTGAGCCGATGACCCTGCAGGACGGCGAGAGCAACGAGGGCCGGGTGCAGGCCTATGACGGCCCGATCTACGTGGCCGACGCCGCCATGTACCTGATGGCGCACCAGCCCGATCTCGGCATCACCTCGCCCTACGAGCTGAACGACGCGCAATATGCCGCCGCGCTCGACCTGCTGCGCACCCAGCGCACGCTGGTCTCGCGCTACTGGCACGACGCCTTCATCCAGATCGACGATTTCAAGAACGAGGGCGTCGTGGCCTCGTCCTCATGGCCGTTCCAGGTCAACCTGCTCAAGGCCGACGGCGCCCCCGTGGCCTCGACCATCCCCGAGGAAGGCGCCACCGGCTGGGCCGACACGCTGATGCTGCACGCCGACAGTGAGCACCCGAGCTGCGCCTACAAGTTCATGGAGCACTCGCTCTCGTCCAACCTGCAATCCGACCTCTCGGTCTGGTTCGGCGCCGTGCCCTCGGTCCCCGAGGCCTGCACCGACGGTTCCGGAATGCAGACCGCCGAGGGCTGCTCCGCCAACGGGCTCGACGATTTCGAGAAGATCGCCTTCTGGCGCACCCCGGTGTCGCAATGCGAGAGCCAGGGCAGCTGCGTGCCCTACTACCGCTGGGTGTCCGACTACATCGGCGTGATCGGCGGGCGCTGATCACGACCTGACCGAGGCGCGCCGGCCCACCCGGTGCGCCTCTCCCTCTCTTCCCTCGAAAGACTGACCTGATGGATGCTGTAACCTTCCGGGGCGTGTCGCGCCATTTCGGACCGGTGAAGGCCGTGGACGAGGTCGACCTCGCCATTCGCGACGGCGAGTTCTTCGCCATGCTGGGGCCCTCGGGCTCGGGCAAGACCACCTGCCTGCGCCTCGTGGCGGGCTTCGAACAGCCCACCGCCGGGCACATCGAGATCTTCGGCGAACGCGCCGAGGGCGTGCCGCCCTACCTGCGCAACGTCAACACCGTGTTCCAGAGCTACGCGCTCTTCCCGCACATGAACGTGCTCGACAACGTGGGCTTCGGGCTGCGGGTCAGGGGCGTCGGCCGCGCCGAGCGTCACCGCGCCGCCCGCGAGGCGCTCGAGCTGGTCGAGCTCGGTGGCTACGGCGACCGCCGCGCCGGCGAGCTTTCGGGTGGCCAGCGGCAGCGCGTGGCGCTGGCCCGTGCACTGGTCAACAAGCCCCGGGTGCTGCTGCTCGACGAGCCGCTGGGGGCGCTCGACCTCAAGCTGCGCGAGCAGATGCAGGAAGAGCTGCGGACCCTGCAGCGCAGCCTCGGCCTCACCTTCGTCTTCGTCACCCATGACCAGGACGAGGCGCTGTCGATGGCCGACCGCGTGGCGGTCTTCGCCGAGGGCCGCGTGCAGCAGATCGGCACGCCGGAAGAGATCTACCGCCGCCCCGCCTCGCGCTTCGTGGCGGATTTCGTCGGCTCCTCGAACGTCATTCCCGCCGATGTCGCGGGCGTCGGCCCGGCCGGCCAGTGGGCAAGCCTGCGCCCCGAGGACATCGTGCTCGACCCCGCGGGCCGCCCTGCCACCGTCACCGCCCGTGCCTTCCACGGCCGCTACACCCGGCTTGCGCTCGACCTTGACGGCCAGCCCCTGACCGCGCTGGTACCGCCCCATGCCGAGGCCCCCGAGCCCGGGACCACCGCCCGCGTCTCGTGGGATGCCGCCCGCGCCCACCTGCTGGGGGCCGCATGACGCAGGCCGCCCCCCTTTCCGCCACCGCCCGCGATCCGGCGCCCGCGATCTTTGCGCCGCGCGGCGGGCTGCTGCCGCGCCTCGTCGACTGGATCCTGCGCCACCCGCGGATGTTCGTCTTCCTCATGGTGCTGCCGATCACGCTCTGGCTCGGGATCGTCTACGTAGGCTCCCTGATCGCCCTGCTGATCCAGAGCTTCTTCTCGATCGACGAGTTCTCGGGCCTCGTGGTGCGCGAGTTCACCCTCAAGACCTACGGCGAGCTGCTGCGGCCCTACAATTTCGACATCATCCTGCGCACCGTGCTGATGGCGGCCTCGGTGACGGTGGCGAGCGCCATCCTCGCCTTCCCCATCGCCTATTTCGCCGCCCGCTACGCCCGGGGCCGCTGGAAGGCGGTGTTCTACCTCGGGATCATGCTGCCGCTGTGGTCGAGCTACCTCGTCAAGGTCTACGCGTGGAAGCTGGTGCTCGCCAAGGAGGGCATCCTGACCTGGCTCTTCGCCAAGCTGCACCTGACATGGCTGCTCGAGGCGGTGCTGGCGGTGCCGGTCATCGGGGGCAACTCGCTCTCGGTCAGCTACCTCGGCACCTTCATCGTCTTCACCTACATCTGGCTGCCCTACATGATCCTGCCGGTGCAGGCCTCGCTCGAGCGCGTGCCCGCGACGCTGATCGAGGCGGCGGCAGATCTCGGCGCCACGCCGCGGCAGAACTTCCGGCTGGTGATCCTGCCGCTGGCTCTGCCGGGGGTGGTCGCGGGCTCGATCTTCACCTTCTCGCTGACGCTCGGCGACTACATCATCCCGCAGATCATCGGCTCGTCGCGGCTCTTCATCGGGCAGGCGGTCTACACCCAGCAGGGCACCGCCGGGAACATCCCGCTGGCGGCCGCCTTCACCGTGGTGCCCATCGTCATAATGGGGATCTACCTCTGGGCCGCGCGCCGCATGGGGGCCTTCGATGCACTCTGACGCCCGCGCCCCCCTCGCCCTGCGCCTCGCGGCCTTCGGCGGCCTGATCTTCCTGCTGGCCCCGATCGCGCTGATCTTCGTCTACGCCTTCACCACCGAGGAAACGAGCTACCAGTGGCCGCCGCCCGGGCTCACCACCAAGTGGCTTGCCGTCACCGTGGGCCGCCCCGATGTCTGGCAGGCGCTTGGCCTGTCGCTCAAGGTCGCGGCGATCTCGACGACCATCGCGCTGGTGCTGGGTACGCTCACCGCCGCCGCCGTGTCCCGGTCGCGGTTCTTCGGACGCGAGACCATCTCGCTTCTGGTGATCCTGCCCATCGCGCTGCCCGGCATCATCACCGGCATCTCGCTGCGCTCGGCCTTCTCGCTGCTGGAGATCCCCTTCAGCACATGGACCATCGTGCTGGGCCACGCGACCTTCTGCATCGTCATCGTCTACAACAACGCCGTGGCGCGGTTCCGCCGCACCTCGGGGGCGCTGGTCGACGCGGCGATGGATCTCGGCGCCGACGGGCTTCAGACCTTCACGCTGGTGATCCTGCCCAACATCGGCACTGCGCTGCTGGCGGGCGGCATGCTGGCCTTTGCGCTGAGCTTCGACGAGGTCATCGTGACCACCTTCACCGCCGGCCAGCAGACCACGCTGCCGATCTGGATGCTCGAGGAACTGGTGCGCCCGCGCCAGCGGCCGGTCACCAACGTGGTGGCGATGGCGGTGGTGCTGGTCACCTTCCTGCCGATCCTCGCGGCCTACTACCTGACCCGCGACGGCGAACACACCGCCGGCGCCGAGAAATGACCCCTCAACGAGAACAGACAGGGAGAACACCCATGGACACCCAGATGCTGATTGGCGCGCAGCGCGTCCTTGGCGCCGAGACCGAGGAGCAGATCCTCAACCCCCGCACCGGAGAGGTCATCTGCACCCTGCCCGAGGCCTCGCTGGCGCAGGTCGAGGAGGCGGTCGCCGCCGCCGACAAGGCCTTTGCGAAATGGTCCCGCACCACCCCCGCCGAGCGTTCGGGCTACCTGCTGAAGATCGCCGACCGCATTGAGGCCGAGGCCGAGGAGTTCGCCCGGCTGGAGGCGCTCAACTGCGGCAAGCCCGGCCCGCTGGCGCTGGGAGACGAGCTGCCCGCAATCGTCGACTGCTTCCGCTTCTTCGCCGGTGCCGTGCGCTGCATGACCGGGCCGGTGGCCGGCGAGTATCTCGAGGGCTTCACCTCGATGATCCGCCGCGACCCCATCGGCGTGGTGGCCTCGATCGCGCCGTGGAATTACCCGCTGATGATGATGGCGTGGAAGATCGCCCCCGCCATCGGCGCCGGCAACACGGTGGTCTTCAAGCCGTCCGAGCAGACGCCGCTGACCGCGCTCAAGATCGCCGGGATCTTCGCCGAGGTGCTGCCCGAGGGCGTGGTCAACATCATCCTCGGCCGGGGCGAGACCGTGGGCTCGGCGCTGATCCACCACCCGAAGGTGGCGATGATCTCGCTCACCGGCGACATCGCCACCGGGCGCAAGATCCTCGAGGCGGCCAACAAGACCATCAAGCGCACCCATCTCGAACTCGGCGGCAAGGCCCCGGTCATCGTCTTCGACGACGCCGACATCGCGGGCACGGTCGAGGGGCTGCGGGCCTTCGGCTTTTACAACGCCGGGCAGGATTGCACCGCCGCCTGCCGGATCTACGCCCATGCCTCGGTCTACGACAATTTCGTCGCCGACCTCACCGATGCGGTGTCAACCATCGCCTACAACGACGCCGACGACGACAAGAACGAGATCGGCCCGCTGATCTCGCAGCGCCAGCGCGACCGGGTGGCGAGTTTCGTGGCCCGCGCCCGCGAGGCCAACCACATCGAGGTCACCACCGGCGGCGCGAGTCCCGAGGGCGGCGGCTTCTACTACACGCCCACCGTTGTGGCCGGCGCCCTGCAGAGCGACGAGATCGTGCGGCGCGAGGTCTTCGGCCCGGTGGTGTCGGTCACCCGGTTCTCGGACCCCGACGAGGCGATCACATGGGCCAACGATAGCGAATACGGGCTGGCCTCGTCGGTCTGGACCAAGGACATCTCGAAGGGGATGCAGGTGGCTTCGCGGCTGCAATACGGCTGCACCTGGGTGAACACCCACTTCATGCTGACCAACGAGATGCCCCATGGCGGCATGAAGCAGTCGGGCTACGGCAAGGACATGTCCTCCTACGCGCTCGAGGACTATTCGGTGGTGCGCCACGTCATGGTCGCGCACTGACCGATGACCGCCTCGGGGCCCGGCAGATGCGCGGCCGGGCCCCTTTGTGCGGGTGCGCGGAACGGCGTCGTGATGGCGGCTACATGAATGAACCTCATGATCCTGTCACGATCGTTGAATTTGATTGTGCGGCCCGTGTGGAGTATCCGGGAAGCCTGATAAAGGCAGGTCCGACATGCACAGCTTCATTCTTCCGCCGACCAAGACCGTGGCCGACCTGACAAGGGCCGCCCGCGAACGCATCCTCATCCTCGACGGGGCGATGGGCACGCAGATCCAGACCCTCGGTCTGGACGAGGACGATTTCCGCGGCCACAGCGGGCAATGCTGCTCGTTCCACTCGGATCATCCGCAGAAGGGCAACAACGACCTGCTGATCCTGACCCAGCCCAAGGCGATCGAGGACATTCACTACGCCTTCGCCATGGCCGGGGCCGACATCGTCGAGACCAACACCTTCTCCTCGACGACCATCGCGCAGGCCGACTACGCGATGGAACAGGCGGTGTTCGACCTGAACGTCGAGGGCGCCCGCGTGGCGCGCCGGGCGCTCGACCGCGCCACCGCCGAGGACGGCCGCCCGCGCTGGGTCGCAGGTGCCGTGGGCCCGACCAACCGCACCGCCTCGATCAGCCCCGACGTCAACGACCCGGGTTACCGCGCCGTGACCTTCGACGACCTGCGCCGTGCCTACGGGCAGCAGATCCGCGGCCTCATCGCCGGCGGCGCCGACCTGATCCTGATCGAGACGATCTTCGACACGCTGAACGCCAAGGCCGCGATCTTCGCCTGTTTCGAGGCCTTCGCCGAGCACGGTGCGCGCCTGCCGATCATGATCTCGGGCACCATCACCGACGCTTCGGGCCGCACCCTCTCGGGTCAGACGCCCACCGCCTTCTGGCACTCGGTGCGCCACGCCCGCCCGTTCAGCGTGGGCCTGAACTGCGCGCTCGGCGCCGACGCCATGCGGCCGCACCTTGCAGAGCTCGCCGGTGTCGCCGACACCCTGATCTGCGCCTACCCCAACGCCGGCCTGCCCAACGCCTTCGGCAAGTACGACGAGGAACCCGAGGACACCGCCGCCAAGGTCGAGGTCTTCGCCCGCGAGGGTCTGGTCAATCTCGTCGGCGGCTGCTGCGGCACCACGCCCGAGCATATCCGTGCCATCGCCGAGCACGTCGCCTCCTACGCCCCGCGCCAGATCGAGGAAACCGCCGATGCATAAGCCCCTGCTCCGCCTCTCGGGCCTCGAGCCCTTCGTGCTCACCAGCGACATTCCCTTCGTCAACGTCGGCGAGCGCACCAACGTCACCGGCTCGGCCCGGTTCCGCAAGCTCATCACCAACCGCGACTACGCCGCGGGACTGGACGTGGCACGCGATCAGGTCGAGAACGGCGCCCAGATCATCGACATCAACATGGACGAGGGGCTCATCGACTCGAAGCAGGCGATGATCGAGTTCCTCAACCTCATCGCCGCCGAGCCCGACATCGCCCGCGTGCCGATCATGATCGACAGCTCCAAGTGGGAGGTGATCGAGGCCGGCCTGCAATGCGTGCAGGGCAAGCCGGTGGTAAACTCGATCTCGCTCAAGGAGGGCGAGGAGTCCTTCCTGCACCAAGCCGGGCTCTGCCTCGCCTACGGTGCCGCGGTCGTGGTCATGGCCTTCGACGAGGACGGACAGGCCGACAGCTTCAAGCGCAAGACCGAGATCTGCGCCCGCGCCTACAAGCTGCTGACCGAGACCGTGGGCTTCCCGCCCGAGGACATCATCTTCGACCCCAACATCTTTGCCGTCGCCACCGGCATCGAGGAGCACGACAACTACGGCGTCGACTTCATCGAGGCGACCCGCTGGATCCGCCAGAACCTGCCGCATTGCCACGTGTCGGGCGGGGTCTCGAACCTGTCGTTCAGCTTCCGCGGCAACGAGGCGGTGCGCGAGGCGATGCACGCGGTGTTCCTGTATCACGCCATCAAGGCGGGCATGGACATGGGCATCGTGAACGCGGGCCAGCTCGCGGTCTACGACCAGATCGACCCCGAGCTGCGCGAGGCCTGCGAGGACGTGGTGCTGAACCGCGCCCCCAAGGCCGGCGGCACCGCCACCGAGCGTCTGCTCGACGTGGCCGAACGCTTCCGCGGCGGCGCCCGCGAAGAGAAGAAGCGCGACCTCGCATGGCGCGAGTGGCCGGTCGAGAAGCGGCTCGAGCACGCGCTGGTCAACGGCATCACCGAGTTCGTCGATCAGGACACCGAGGAGGCCCGTCTGGCCGCCACGAAGCCGCTCGACGTCATCGAGGGCCCGCTGATGGCGGGCATGAACGTCGTCGGCGACCTCTTCGGCGCCGGCAAGATGTTCCTGCCGCAGGTGGTGAAATCCGCGCGCGTCATGAAGCAGGCCGTCGCCGTGCTGCTGCCCCACATGGAGGCCGAGAAGGCCGGCGGGCGCGACAGCGCCGGCCGCGTGCTGATGGCCACCGTGAAAGGCGACGTCCACGACATCGGCAAGAACATCGTCGGCGTCGTCCTTGCCTGCAACAACTACGAGATCATCGACCTCGGCGTCATGGTGCCGCCGCAGAAGATCCTCGAGGAAGCCAAGGCCCACAACGTCGATGTAATCGGCCTCTCCGGCCTCATCACCCCCTCGCTCGACGAGATGGTCCACCTTGCCACCGAACTCGAGCGCGAGGGCTTCGACGTGCCGCTGCTGATCGGCGGCGCCACGACCTCGAAGGTGCACACCGCGGTGAAGATCTCGCCGCGCTACCCCCGCAACCAGGCGATCTACGTGACCGACGCTTCGCGCGCGGTGGGCGTGGTGTCCTCGCTGCTGAGCGAGACTCAGCGCCAGGGCTACATCGACGGCATCCGCAGCGAATACGCCGAGGTCGCCGAGCGCCACGAACGGGCCGAGCGCGCCAAGACCCGCCTGCCGCTGGCCGCGGCCCGCGCCAACGCCAAGCAGATCGACTGGACCGGCTACGAGGTCCCCGAGCCGAGCTTCACCGGCGCCAAGGTGATCGACGACTGGGATCTCGCCGAGATCGCCAGCTACATCGACTGGACGCCGTTCTTCCAGACATGGGAGCTCAAGGGCGTCTATCCGCGCATCCTCGAGGACGAGACCTACGGCGAGGCCGCCCGCAACCTGTTCGGCGACGCGCAGGCGATGCTGCAGCGGATCATCGACGAAGAGTGGTTCGGCCCGCGCGCGGTGGTGGGTTTCTGGCCCGCCAACCGCGAGCAGGACGACATCCGGCTGTTCACTGACGCCACCCGCACCGAGCCGCTCGCGACGCTGCACACGCTGCGCCAGCAGACCTCCAAGCGCAGGGACAGCCCGAACCTCGCGCTGGCGGATTTCGTCGCCCCGGCGGGCGTGCTCGACTACGTCGGCGGCTTCGTGGTGACCGCGGGCCCCGAGGAGCAGGCGCTGGCCGAGAGCTTCGAGAAGGCCGGCGACGACTACGCCGCGATCATGGTCAAGGCGCTGGCGGACCGCTTCGCCGAGGCGATGGCCGAGATGCTGCACGAACGGGTGCGGCGCGAGCTCTGGGGCTATGCCCCGGACGAGGCCTTCACCCCAGAGGAGCTGATCCGCGAGCCCTATCGTGGCATCCGCCCGGCGCCCGGCTACCCCGCGCAGCCGGACCACACCGAGAAGCGCACCCTCTTCGACCTGCTGGGCGCCGAGGTCGCGACCGGGGTCGAGCTGACCGAGAGCATGGCGATGTGGCCGGGCTCGTCGGTCTCGGGGCTCTACATCGGCCATCCCGACGCCTACTACTTCGGCGTCGCCAAGGTCGAGCGTGACCAGGTGGCGGATTACGCCGCCCGCAAGGGCATGCAGCTGGAAGAGGCCGAGCGCTGGCTGGCGCCGATCCTCAACTACCGCCCCGACGAAGCCGCCGCCGTCGCGGCGGAGTGACATAAGGGGAGGCCCCGGCCTCCCCGACCTTCTCCGGGCCGTGCAGGGTCTCGCGCCGCGCGATCACGGAGCTCGATATTGCGGCAGGCCAGCTGCGGCGCCTCCGCCTTACTCAACACCGACCCGAGATCCTCGAACGCACCTTGTGACCGTCAGTCGGGCAATGCCTCGGGCGGAAGTTGCTACGGCCTGCTGTTGCGCTCGCGCAGACCTGCGCCGGTCTCCCCGGAGACGCCCTTGGTCAACGCGGGAGTGCAGAGCTTTTCTCGGCCTCATCCTCGCATTCTTCGCCCGGATAGCGCACCAGTCTGTCCTGCCTGGTGCGCTCGGGCAGAAGCCTTACCGCGCGTATGCCGGACAACACCGCCTCGATCACCGCGAGGGAGGCTCATACATTGATGAGATGTGGGCCCGCCGGAATGGGCCGTCTCAGGAATGGTCCGGGCCAGATGTCGGGACTAGGATCAGAAGTGAATCAGAGGCAGCTTTCCGGGCCTGTTCGGACCCTGAGTGTACCGTGCCGAGCGAAGCCGCCCAGCGGTCGCACCGTCAGCCGGTCCGACACGCACCCTCCGACGATGTTCATCGCTGCCGTGTCCTCCACCGCAGCACACCGTTCCCGGCGGGGTGCCAGCTACCACGGGCCGTGAAGCACGGCCCGTGGCGGTGATCAGCTCGCGATCAGAGGAACGCCTGCGCCACGATGGCCGAGCCCACGTAGGTGCCGGTCATCACCAGCACGGCGACCACGGCGATCTTCCAACCCGAGGTCTTGGCGATCTCGATCTCGCGCTTGGCGATCGCGATGCCTGCATATGCGAGGCAGGGCGTGGCCAGCGTCAGGAAATTCACGTGGCTGACCTTGTCGAGGATCCAGGCGCTGCCCGGGGTCCAGGGCATGGTCGCGAGAATGCCGACGGCGGAAATCCAGGCCACCGAGGGCAGCTTGAACGGCACGAACTTCGTCAGCAGCATGCCGATCATGCACATCACCCAAAGGATGATGAGCCCCACCAGCCCCTGCGGGACGGTGTTCTCCGTCGCCACGGTGTTGCCCACCAGGGCGATCACGCAAACAACCGCCAGCGCCGCGGCATGGGCGCCGAGGCCGAGCTTGGCCTCTTCTGTTGGATCGAGGGTTTGGGATTGGATGTCGCTCATGGTTCAGGCTCCGGTTTTCGAAGGCTCTTTGCGGCCCAGCAGGTCGTAGAGTTTCTCGGTCAGCGGCAGCGCCACGAAGACGCAGAGATAGAGACCGGTGGCATAGGTCAGCACGTTGGAGGCACCAGCGAGCGCGAGGATCTGCTCCTCCATGTCCGGCACCGCGTGCACCAGTGCACCCGAGCAGGCCGCCATCATGCTGCCCGAGCCGATGCCGCAGGCCATGGCCAGCGCCTCGACCGAGAAGGCCCCGGTGGTGGCGAGGATCGAGGCGAGAATGGCGAAAATGAAGGTGCCGAAGAGCGTGCCGATCACGTAGACCCCCATGACCCCCGCGCCTTCCTGGCTCTTCAGCCCATATTTGTCTGCGATGATCGCGATATTGGGCTCGCGCGCCACCGAGAAGCAGGCACCGATGGACTCGCGGCCCATGCGCAGCACCAGCACGGCCACCGGGAAGGCCAGCACGATGGTGCCGAGGTTGCCCAGCTCCTGCAGGACAAGCGCGGGGCCGGCGTCGATGATCTTGTCCATGGACGGGCCGATGATCGTGCCGAACTTCGCGATGAAGGGCATGATCGCGACGACGATCAGCGGAGATGCGGCATGCACCTCGCGGTCGCGGATCAGGACGCGCGCACCCGAGATCACGTTGGGGTTTATCAGCAGCCCCAGCACGAAGGCGTAGAGCAGCGGCAGCAGCAGGATCGAGCCGA
The DNA here is from genome assembly GCF_011806505.1 of Salipiger sp. HF18. NCBI lineage: Bacteria > Pseudomonadati > Pseudomonadota > Alphaproteobacteria > Rhodobacterales > Roseobacteraceae > Salipiger > Salipiger sp. HF18. Next base: position 21,930 of record NZ_JAATOS010000029.1, read on the forward strand.
TGCCGATGGGTACGGCGATGACCCCGATAAGCTCGGCGATCACGGTGATGACCAGCACGCTCAGGTGCAGCCGCCAGTCGAGAAGGATGTCTTTTATTGGCATGAGGGGACCTCTCTGTTGACGCCCCCTTGTGGGGGCGCATTGGCCGGGACCGGGCGGTTACCCGGTCCGTGGCGGTAGGAAAAGACCAGCGCCAGACTGACCCAAGGTAAGCATCAGCCCGGCGCGTAACCGAAGCCCTGCGCGGGGTTCGCGGCGGTCTCGACCCAGACGGACTTGGTCTGCGTATACGCCGCCAGCGCCTCGCGGCCGGACGAGCGGCCATAGCCGGAGCGCCCGAAGCCGCCGAACGGCGACATGACGTTGATCGTCTTGTAGCTGTTCACCCAGAAGGTGCCTGCCCGAACCTGCGCCGCCATGCGATGTGCCCGGTCGACGTCCTGCGTCCAGACCGCGCCCGCCAACCCGTAGGGCGTGGCATTGGCCAGAGCGATGGCCTCTTCCTCGGTGTCGAAGGGCAGCACCGAGACTACGGGGCCGAAGACTTCCTCGTTGGCGATGGTCATCTGCGGCGTCACCTGGTCGACCACGGTCGGGGCGAAGAAGAAGCCACCGCTTGCCGCAAGCCCCTCGGGTTTCGCGCCGCCGCTGGTGATCTCGGCGCCCTGGCTGACCGCCTCGCGGACCATCGCGTCGATCTTCGACCATTGCCGCTGGTTGTTGACCGGGCCGATCTGCGTCGCCGGATCCATCGGCGCGCCGACGGGGATGTTGCCAGCCGCGAGGCTCAGCTTTTCAACCATTTGCGCATGCACGGAGCGGTGCACCAGAAGCCGTGAGCCTGCCACACAGCTCTGACCGCAGGAGGCGAAGATCGCCGCCTGAGCGCCCACCACGGCGCGGTCGAGATCGGCATCGCCGAAGACGATGTTGGCCGACTTGCCGCCCAGTTCCAGCACCGAAGGCACCAGCCGCCGCGCAGCCGCGCCCGCGATCTTGGAACCCGCCTCGGCGGAGCCGACGAAGACCACCAGCGCGGTCGCCAGGTTCTCGATCATCGCCTGGCCGGAGCCCGGACCATCACCCGCGATGACGTTGACGAGGCCCTTCGGCGCGCCCGCTTTCTCGCAGAGGATGCCGACCACGACCGACGACAGCGGCGTCAGCTCGGAGGGTTTGATCATCACGCCGTTGCCGGCACAGATCGCCGGGGCGACCTGCCAGCAGCAGGTGAAGAGCGGCGCGTTCCAGGGGGTGATCTGGCTGACCACGCCGAGCGGCTCGTGGCGGGGGGAGTGGTGGGGGGGCGGAGGGCCCGGGGGCCCCGCGCCAGAGCACTTTTCACAACAGCCCCCGGAAGAAACGCAAAACCCCGGCAAACGCAGCGGCCCCGCGGCGGGGGGGCGG